>SLDH01000102.1 GCA_007125415.1 Roseovarius sp. | reverse complement strand
GGCCATTGCCGCCGATATCGCGGAGTTTGTCGCCAGCAACTTCGCGGTAAATGCAACCCGGGCGGTGCGCGCGCTTGGCTGGTCCGCGATACTGGCCTGGGCTTTTCTTGCCGTGGGCCCGGGGCTGATCTTCGGCAATGCCGCCTTTGTCGGCAATGGCGGAACATGGCTGCTGGGGCTGCCGCCGCTCTGGGTCTGGGCCATTCTGGGCTGGATGGCGGGTCTGGGTCTGGTGTGGTTTCTTGCCTACCGGCTTGGCATGGCCGCGCCGCTGCACCAGTCGGTTCCGGTCTATGAGCCGCCGCCCGTGCTGCGTCCGCAGCAGGAACGTGTCGAGCAGGAACGCCTGCGCGCAGTGATCATCGCAGCGCTGATCGCGGCGGGACTCATCACACTCTTGGTCTGGAGTTTCGGAAATGCAGGTTAAGCAGAGCGGTGGAACCACCGCGCCTTTCATCTTCAACACAACCAGAAGCGTCGTCTTCGGGGAGGGCAGGCTGAACGAATTGCCGGCCCTGCTGACGACCGTGGCGAGGGGCACGGTCTTTCTGGTCACGGATCCCGGATTGCGCGCGACCGGCATGATCGAGCGCGCGGAGCGGGCGCTGACGGATGCGGGCTGGCCTGTCACGGTCTTCTCCGATGTCGAGGCCGACCCCCCCGAGGCGGTGATACTGGCCGCCACGCAAGCCGCGAAGAGCGTCGATGCGGCGATCGTCCTCGGGCTGGGCGGCGGCTCTTCGCTGGATGTGGCCAAGCTGGTGGCGGCATTGGTGCCGGGCCACCAGACGCTTGCGCAGATGTACGGTGTGGGCAATGTCACTGGCGCGCGCCTGCCGCTGGCACTGGTGCCCACCACGGCCGGAACCGGATCGGAGGTGACACCGATTTCCATCGTCACCACGGGTGCCCAGGAAAAGATGGGCGTGGTCTCGCCGGTGCTCCTGCCCGACCTTGCCATTCTGGACCCGGAACTGACCACGGGTCTGCCCGCGCCGGTGACGGCGGCCACAGGGATCGATGCAATGGTGCATGCGATCGAGGCCTATGCCTCGGCCAGCGCCAACAACAATCCGCTTTCCCGCAATCTTGCGGTGCAGGCCTTGCAACTCATGGGAGGCGCGTTGCTGCGCGCCGTCAAGGATGGCAGCGATATGGCCGCACGCGCGGATATGCTGCTCGGGTCCATGCTTGCCGGTCAGGCCTTCGCCAATTCTCCCGTGGCGGCGGTGCATGCGCTGGCCTATCCGCTGGGTGGCCATTTCCATATTCCGCACGGCTTGTCGAACGCGCTTGTGCTGCCGCATGTGCTCCGGTTCAACGCGGTTGTGGCGCCTCAGCCCTATGCCGAGCTTGCACCGCATCTCTTTCCCGATATGGCGGGGCTGGAAGGGCAGGCCTGCGCGGCGGCATTCTGTGACCGTCTGGCGGAACTGTCGGCGGCCTGTGGCCTGCCGCAGCGCTTGCGCGACATGGAAATCGACCGTGCCATCCTGCCTCGCCTCGCGCGCGATGCCATGAACCAGCAGCGGCTTCTGGTCAACAATCCCCGGCCGGTCTCCGAAGCGGATGCGCTCGACATCTACACGGCGGCTTACTGACGCCTCTTTTGGTGGGCCGGCCCGGCGATCTGGCAGTCATCAGTGCGCCGATCAGTGGTCTTGCGTGTGTGGCACGATAAATCGCTGCCCGACAACCGCCGGATCGCCGCGCCGCGGCCCAGCGATGCGCGGCTTGGGGCAGGGTGCCTCAGGTTGATCGAAAGCGACTCCAGGAACGAACCTACGGGAACACTGCTGCGAGCGATGAAGGCTTGCAGGTGCATGACGGGAAATCGTGGGAATGCCGGCAAATCATCGGCGGAGCGCGCGAATCACGGTGCTGTGATCTGGTCAATATTCGCTGGAATACCGGCCTGGATGGGCATTTTCCTGCGAGCACTGTTAGGCTAGGGCGGAAATTTCAGGGAAATCATGGTAGATAAGAGTTTCACTGCCCGTATCTATATATTGTGATTATGAAGATCTAATATACCAAGTTAAGTGCAAAATGTAGCGGTTTCAAGTTCTCTTCCCTGATTTTCCAGTTGACTGACCTGCCGTAAGTGAATCAACAGCCATTTTTTAATTGATTTCCATGAAATCCCATGGCATCCCTTTCATACAAGATGAGGACGGGACAAGGGGCAGCGAACGACCCCGAAAACAAAAAAGACCAGAGCAGGTTTCATACAGGCATCCGCTTCATCAAGACGAAGAGATCCGGCGCGCGGGCGAGCAGACATCCCCCCAGGTGGCGCGCGCAGCTGGACACCCCGCGAGACGCGGGACGAGGGCGGCGGATTGGGCAGTGGCAGCAGCTCAATCCGCCGTTTCCCGTTGAAGGCTCCGGATTTGCCGGGCCAGCGTAATTGAGAGGCAGGCAGAACAGTGGTGCTGAGCTTCAGAGGCGAGTTTCACCAGAAGGTCGACAGCAAGGGCCGCATGTCGATCCCGGCGGATTTTCGCGCTGTGCTCGCTGATGGCGATCCGCGCTGCCCCGAAGTTTCCCTGCCCCGCCTTGTCGTCCTGCACGGGCCGCACCTCAAGAATTGTCTGCATGCCTACACGATCGACGCCATGGCCGAGATCGAGGACGGGATCCGCCGTCTGCCGCGCGGCTCGGTCGAGCGCCGCCGGGCAAGCCGGATGATCCTGGGCAAGAGCTGGAGCACGGAAATCGACAAGGATGGGCGCATCGTCTTGCCGCAGCGCCTGCGCCAGCAGATCGGGCTGGAGGGTGAGGCCGTGATGGCGGCCATGGGCGATTACTTCGAGATCTGGAATGCGCAGACCTATGATGATCTCGAATCCGCCGAAACCGAAGCCTGGCTTGACGAGATGCCGGAAGATTTCGACCCGCTCACCTTGATCGATCCGCCCGGCGGAGCCTAGCCCATGGCCGGTGGTTCGACGGCGACAGCGCATGTTCCGGTTCTGATCGAACCTCTGATCGCGGCGGTCGCGCCTGTCTGTGGCACCTGGCTTGACGGCACGCTTGGTGCCGGCGGGTATGCGCGTGCCCTGCTTGAGGCTGGCGCCGATAAGGTGATCGGGCTGGACCGTGATCCGCTGGCGCTGGAAATGGCCGATAACGGGGGCGAGGGTTGGGCCGCGGCCTACGGCGCGCGGATCGAGCTCGTGCAGGCTGTGTTTTCGCAGATGGACAAGGTGGCGCAGAATCTCGATGGCGTGGTGCTGGATCTGGGCGTCAGTTCCATGCAGCTTGACCGCGCGGAGCGGGGGTTTTCCTTCATGAAGGATGGCCCGCTCGACATGCGGATGAGCCAGCAGGGCAGGAGCGCCGCCGATCTCGTGCGTGATCTGCCCGAGGAGGAACTGGCCGATATCCTCTATCTCTATGGCGAGGAACGCGCGAGCCGCCGGATCGCCCGCGCGATTGTGCGGGAACGCGCGCAGGAGCCGATCACCACAACCCTGCAACTGACCATGATCATCGAGCGCTGCCTGGCGCGCGCCAAACCCGGGCAGGCGCATCCCGCGACGCGCAGTTTTCAGGCGCTTCGCATTGCGGTGAACGATGAATATGCGGAGTTGCTGGGCGGTCTGGAAGCCGCCGAGCGCGCGCTGAAGCCCGGCGGACATCTCGCCGTGGTGACATTTCATTCCATCGAGGACCGCATGGTCAAACGTTTCCTTCAGGCGCGCGCCGATGACGGCGGCGGCGGCAACCGTTATGCGCCCGAGCGACAGGCGCGCGCACCGCAGTTCACCCTGCGCAGCCGCAAGGCCATCAGCCCCGACCCGGCCGAGTTGGCGCGCAACCCGCGCGCGCGCAGCGCCAAGCTGCGCGTGGCCACCCGCACCGACGCCGCCCCGGGGGTGACGGACCCGAAATCCATTGGCATGCCACTCAGACAAGGGGAAACCTGATGCGCAGCCTCTTCATCGTCCTTTCTGCAATGACCGTGATCGGCCTGGCCTTCTGGGCCTATCGCGAGAATTATCAGACCCAGGCCACGCTCAACGAGGCGCAGCGCCTGCAAAGCCAGATCGCCAATGCGCGGGAGCGGTTGCGCATGCTCAATGCCGAATGGGCCTATCTCAACCGCCCACAGCGTCTGCGCGAGTTGGCGGATATGAATTACGACAGGCTCGGGTTGGTCGGTCTGCGCGCCGAGCAGTTCGGGCGGGTGGATCAGGTCGCCTTCCCCCCCGATGAGATCGACCTGCCCATAGACAGTTCGGTCGAGGTGTCCAACATGGAGCAGCTGCCATGATCCGCACACCGCTGCGTCCGCTGGCCCGCATCCTGCAAGCCCGCGAAAAAGGCGAGAACCCCGATGCGATCGAGCGTGAGAATATCCGCCTGCGCCATGAGGAAATGCGCGACCGCGCCCGCAAACGCGCCGAGGGACGGCTTCTTGTTATCGGGGTGATGTTCGTCTTTGCCTTCGGCCTCATCGGTGTGCGCATGGGGATTCTCGCGAATTCGGAACCGGCGGAACCCCGGGCGAGCGTGGCGGGCGCCGATATCCTCGCGCAGCGCGCCGATATCGTGGATCGCAAGGGTCGGATTCTGGCTACCAACTTCGAAACCTTCAGCCTTTATGCGCAACCCCATCAGATGATCGACCCGGAGCGCGCGGCGCATGAACTGGCCGAGATCTTTCCCGATCTCGACGGTGAGCGCCTGATACGGGACTTCACGGGCGAACGGCGCTTTCTCTGGATCAAGCGTCGGCTCAGCCCCGAGCAGAAACAGGCCGTGCATGATATCGGCGAGCCCGGTCTGCTCTTCGGTCCGCGGGAGATGCGCCTTTACCCCAATGGAAACCTCGCGGCGCATGTTCTGGGGGGCACCAGCTTCGGGCGTGAGGGCGTTCATGCCGCCGAGGTGATCGGTGTGGCGGGGATCGAGCAGTTTTTTGACGAGCGCCTGCGTGATCCGGCGAGGGGGCATGAGCCCTTGCGCCTCTCGCTCGATCTGTCGGTGCAGGCGGCGGTGGAGCGTGTGCTGGCCGGCGGCATGAACATCCTCAATGCCAAGGGGGCGGCGGCGGTTCTGATGAAGGTCGATAGCGGGGAGGTGCTCGCCATCGCGTCACTGCCCGATTTCGATCCAAACAACCGCCCGCGCCCGCCCACCGAGGGCAACCCGAGCGACAGCCCGCTTTTCAACCGAGCGGTGCAGGGCGTTTATGAACTCGGCTCCACCATGAAGATCTTCCCGGCGGCGCAGGCGATCGAACTTGGTCTGGTCAACATGGACACCATTGTCGATACTTCCGCGCCGATGCGGGTGAGCGGGTTCTCCGTCGGAGAGTTCAATCGCGCGGATTTCGGCAAGATCAGCGTCAAGGATGTCATCGTCAAATCCTCGAACCGGGGCACCGCACGGCTTGGGCTGCAACTGGGGGCGGAACGCCAGAAGGCCTTTCTCGAGGATCTCGGCATGCTCGAGGATACGGGGTTGGAGATTGCCGAAAGCCGGGGCGGCAGGCCGCTCTGGCCCCGGCGCTGGACCGAACTCAGCACCGTGACCATCTCTTACGGGCACGGCATTTCCATCAGCCCGCTGCATCTGGCCGCGGGTTATGCCGCCATCGCGAATGGGGGTACGCGTGTCAAGCCGACGCTTCTCAAGCAGCCGGCAAATCAGCTTGGTCCGCGTGTCATGTCGCCGGCCACGGCCAAGGCCGCGCAGGAGATGCTGCGCGCCGTGGTCACCGACGGAACCGCAAGCCTTGCCCATGTGGAGGGTTATCCGCTTGCCGGCAAGACAGGCACGGCCGACAAGCCCAATCCGGAAGGAGGGGGGTATCTCAAGGAACGCGTGATCGCGACCTTCGCCAGCTTCTTTCCGGCGGATGACCCGCAATATGTGCTGGTGGTCACATTTGATGAGCCGGTGGAGACCTCAGGTTCCGAGCCGCGCCGCACAGCGGGCTGGACAGCGGTGCCCGTGGCCGCCGAGATCACCCGCCGCGTCGCACCGCTTCTGGGGTTGCGCCCCGAGTTTGAACAACCGCAGTTAAACGGTATAACGCTCACAGCGAATTGACAGGTGCCAGACAGCGGGCAGAGGCAGGGACAGGGCAGTGGAGCAAATCAGGACACTTGCGGAACTGGGCCTCACCGCACAGGGCGGGCGCATGGCGCGGATCACTGGCATGGCGGTTGACAGCCGGGAGGTGCGCGACGGATTCCTCTTTGCCGCCTTGCCGGGCACGCGTGTGCATGGTGGCGAGTTCATCCAGTATGCGCTGCGCATGGGGGCGGCGGCGGTGCTCACCGATGCCCGCGGCGCGGCGATCGCCCGGGAAGAACTGGAGGCCTCGGAGGCGGCGCTGATCGTCGCCGAGGATCCACGTCAGACGCTGGCCTACTGCGCGGCGCTCTGGTTCGGGGCACAGCCCGAAACGGTGGTCGCGGTCACCGGGACCAATGGCAAGACATCGGTGGCAAGTTTTGCCCGGCAGATCTGGATGGCGCTGGGTCTAGATGCGGTGAACCTCGGCACAACAGGCGTGGAAGGGGCCTATGAAACCCCGCTTGCCCATACCACGCCCGAACCCATCACCCTGCACCGTGTCCTGGCTGAAATCGAGCGCGCGGGGATCGATCACGCGGCCATGGAGGCTTCGTCGCACGGGCTTGCGCAACGCCGCCTTGACGGGGTGCGCATCGCTGCGGCGGGGTTTACAAATCTCACGCAGGACCATCTCGACTATCACGACGGGTTTGAAGCCTATTTCGCCGCCAAGGCCGGCCTCTTCGACAGGGTCTTGCCCGATGATGGCGTGGCGGTGATCAACATGGACGATCCCCACGGGGCGGATATGGCCGCCCTTGCACAGGCGCGCGGGGTGGAGGTGATCCGCGTGGGGCGCGCGGCGGTCTGTGATCTCTGCCTCATGGGGCAACGCTTCGAGGCGACAGGGCAGGAGTTGCGCTTTGCCTGGCATGAAAGGGTATATCAGGTGCGTCTTCGCCTGATCGGCGGCTTTCAGGCCGAAAACCTGCTCGTGGCCGCCGGGCTGGTCATCGCCGCCGGTGCGGACCCGGCGCGCGTGTTCGAGACCTTCGGACTGATGCAGACCGTCCGGGGGCGGATGCAGCTTGCCGCGACCCGGGCCAATGGGGCGGCAGTTTTCGTGGATTATGCGCATACCCCGGCGGCGGTGGCCACGGCGCTGCAGGCGCTGCGCCCGCATGTGATGGGCCGCCTCATCGCCATCGTGGGTGCGGGCGGCGACAGGGACAGGGGCAAGCGGCCGCTCATGGGGCAGGCGGCGGCCGACCATGCCGATCTGGTGATCGTTACCGATGACAACCCGCGCAGCGAAGATCCGGCGGCCATCCGTGCGGCGGTGATGCAGGGCTGCCCCGGGGCCGCGAATGTGGGCGACCGGGCCGAGGCGATCCTGCGCGGGGTGGATGCGCTGGGGCCGGGAGATGCGCTGCTGATCACCGGCAAGGGCCACGAGACGGGCCAGATCGTCGGCGATGCGGTCTTTCCATTCGATGATTGCGAACAGGCCAGCGTGGCCGTCTCGGCGCTGGATGGTGGTGCGGCATGACACTCTGGACCGCCGCCGAGGCTTCTGCTGCCACAGGAGGGCACGCCACGAAAGACTGGCAGGCGACAGGCGTCTCCATCGACACGCGCACGCTTTGCCCCGGTGATCTTTTCGTGGCGCTGCGCGACGTGCGTGACGGGCATGATTTCGTGGCAGAGGCGCTTTCGAGGGGCGCGGCTGCGGCGATGGTGAGCCGAGTGCCCGAAGGCCTGGCCGAGGATGCGCCCCTGCTGGTCGTTGATGGTGTTCTGCCCGCGCTGGAGCAGCTAGGCATTGCCGCGCGCGCGCGGACGGGCGCACGGGTGGTGGCGGTCACCGGCTCGGTCGGCAAGACCTCCACCAAGGAGATGCTGCGCACCGCGCTTGCGCCGCAGGGCCGCACTCATGCCGCCGAGGCCAGCTACAACAACCATTGGGGCGTGCCGCTCACACTGGCGCGGATGCCCGCCGGGAGTGATTTCGCGGTGATCGAGATCGGCATGAACCATCCCGGCGAGATCGCGCCGCTGGCGCGCATGGCCCGCCCGCATGTGGCGGTGATCACCACCATCGCAGCGGCCCATCTGGAGGCCTTTGACGACAGCGCCGGGATCGCCCGTGAGAAAGCCGCGATCTTCGAGGGGCTCGAGCCGGATGGCACGGCGGTTTTCAACGGCGATGTGCCGGAAGCGTCGATCCTGAAGGAGCGCGCGGAGGCAAAGGCGCGGCAGGTCATCAGCTTCGGGCAAGGCGCGGGCAATAGCTGGCGGCTTTGCGAACTGGAGCAGGGCGAGGGTTTTTCCCATGCAACGGCCCGGACAGGCGACAGTCAGCTGCGCTTTCGGCTCTCGGCACCGGGGCGGCATCTGGCACAGAATGCGCTGGCGGTGCTGGCGGCGGTCGACGCGCTGGGGGCTGATCCGGCGCGGGCTGCGGCCGACCTCACGCGCTGGCAGCCGCCGGCGGGGCGGGGCACCCGCGAGGTGCTGCGCCTTGACGCAACGGACGACAGCATGACGCTCGATCTGATCGACGATGCATTCAATGCCAATCCCGCCTCCATGGCGGCCGCGCTCGAGGTGCTGGCCATGGTCTGCCCGGCAGGCGCCGGTGATGCGGCGCAGACGGGCCGGCGCATCGCCATTCTGGGGGATATGCTGGAGCTTGGTCCGCAGGAGGCCGCGCTTCATGCTGGTCTGGCAGCGCTGCCTGCGGTGCAGGCGCTGAGCCTCGTGCATTGCGTGGGTCCGCGCATGCACCATCTGTGGCAGGCCCTGCCGGACGAGAAGCGCGGCAAACGGGTGGACAGCGCCGAAGAATTGGCCGATGAGGTGCTCCGGCTTGTCGCGCCGGGCGATGTTGTTCTGGTGAAGGGCTCCAAGGGCAGCCATGTGAGCCGCATCGCGGCGGCACTGCGCCGGGCGGACCAGGCCGGGCCGGGCCAAATGGAGGACGCGTGAATGCTATACTGGTTGACCGCATGGTCGGATGGCGGCGATATCTTCAATCTCTTTCGCTACATCACCTTCCGCGCGGGCGGCGCCTTCATGACCGCGCTCCTTTTCGGTTTCCTCTTCGGCCCGCCCCTCATCAACGTGCTGCGCAGGCGGCAGGGCAAGGGGCAACCCATCCGTGACGACGGGCCGGAAGGTCATTTCGCCAAATCCGGTACGCCCACGATGGGGGGGCTGCTGATCGTGGGGGCGTTGCTGACCTCTACCCTGCTCTGGGCGCGCCTCGATAACCCGTTCGTATGGATGGTGCTCTTTGTGACCCTCGCTTTCGGGCTGATCGGCTTTGCCGATGATTACGCCAAGGTGTCGAAACAGAACGCCTCGGGCGTGCCCGGGCGTGTGCGCCTGCTGCTGGGCTTCGTGATTGCCGCGATCGCGGCTTACTGGGCGGCGATGTATCATCCCGAGGGCTTGCAGAACCAACTGGCCGTGCCGGTGTTCAAGGACCTGCTGATCAATCTCGGTTTTCTCTTCATCCCGTTTGCCATGATCGTGATCGTGGGCGCGGCCAATGCGGTGAACCTCACCGACGGGCTCGACGGTCTGGCGATCATGCCGGTGATGATCGCGGCCGGTGCGCTGGGGGTGATCGCCTATGCGGTGGGGCGCGTTGACTTCACCGAGTATCTGGAAGTGCATTACGTGCCCGGAACGGGCGAACTTCTGGTCTTCGTGGCCGGTCTGGCGGGCGGGGGGCTCGGGTTTCTATGGTACAATGCGCCGCCTGCAGCCGTCTTCATGGGCGATACCGGTTCGCTCGCCTTGGGCGGCGCGCTGGGCGCCATTGCCGTGGCCACCAAGCACGAGATCGTGCTCGCCATTGTCGGTGGTCTTTTCGTGGTGGAGGCCCTCTCGGTCATCGTGCAGGTGATCTACTTCAAGCGGACGGGCAAGCGTGTCTTCCTGATGGCACCCATCCATCATCACTACGAGAAGAAGGGCTGGGCCGAGCCGCAGATCGTGATCCGCTTCTGGATCATCTCTCTGATCCTCGCGCTGATCGGCCTTGCCACGCTGAAGGTGCGCTAGCATGAGTGTGGTGCATGGCACTGCGGAAATGATCGCGCAGATGAAGCCGGTGCTCGATGAGACGCTCTATCACTTCTGCACAGGCCCCGAGGATCTGCTTGCGCGGGCCACGGGCAGCATCCGCGAGGCGGAAGGGCTGTCGCTTATCCTTTCCGATGAGGTTGCTGCGGCCCATGGGCTGCCTCGGGATCAGCCCATGCGGCGGATCACGCTGACTGTTCACTCTGCGTTGGATGGGGTCGGGCTGACGGCTGCGGTCTCCGGGGCGCTGGCCGCCGCGGGTATTGCCTGCAACATGGTGGCAGGGCATCACCACGATCATGTCTTCGTGCCCGCGCCGGACGCGGAGCGCGCGCTGCAGATCCTGCGCGACCTGGCGGAGGACGGTGCGCCTTGATCCCGGTGAGGGGATATCAGGGGGCGCGGCTCGCCATCCTCGGGCTCGGCCGCTCGGGGCTTTCTGCGGCGCGGGCGCTCCGCGCCGGTGGGGCCATGCCAGTTTGCTGGGATGACAACCCCGAGGCGCGTGCGCAGGCCGGTGACGAAGGCTTCGATATCCGCGCGTTCGAGACGGCGGCGGATTTCGATGGCATCGCGGCACTCGTCGTCAGCCCCGGCATACCGCATCTTTACCCGGCCCCCAACAGGGTGGTGATGCTGGCACTGCAGGCGGGTGTGCCCGTCGATAATGACATCGGCCTCTTCTTCCGGTCGCTGGCCGTGGCCGACTGGGCGGAACATGATACGCCCCCCCGGGTGATCGCGGTGACCGGCAGCAACGGCAAATCCACCACCTCGGCGCTGATCCATCATGTGTTGGAGGTGGCAGGCCGCGCGGCACAGCTTGCAGGCAATATCGGCCGCGGCGTGCTCGATATCGATCCCCCGGGCGATGGTGGTGTCGTGGTGCTGGAACTCAGCAGCTACCAGACAGAGCTGGCCCGGGCCCTGACACCGGATGTTGCCGTCTTTACCAATCTTTCCCCTGATCATCTGGACCGGCACGCAGGGCTCGGCGGCTATTTCGCGGCCAAGCGCAGGCTCTTCGCCGAAGGTGGGCCCGACCGTGCGGTGATCGGTGTCGACGAGGCGGAGGGAACCTTTCTGGCGGGGCAGCTCAGCGAGGCACCGGGAGATGACCGGGTGATCCGCATCGCGGTCAGCCGCAAGCTGACAGGGCCCGGATGGACCGTCTTCGCGCGCAAGGGTTTTCTGAGCGAGTATCGCAAGGGGCGGCAGGCCGGGTCCATCGATCTGCGCGCCATCAAGGGCCTGCCGGGGGCGCATAACCATCAGAATGCCTGTGCCGCCTACGCGGCCTGCCGTGCTCTGGGCCTTGCGCCCAAATTGATCGAGCAGGCCTTTCACAGCTTTGCAGGGCTGCCGCATCGCAGCCAGGTGATCGCGGAAAAAGATGGTGTGACCTTCGTCAATGACAGCAAGGCCACCAATGTGGCCAGCGCCCTCAAGGCGTTGCAGGCCTTCCCGCGGATCCGCTGGATCTGCGGTGGGCTCGAGAAGGAGGGGGGGGTGTCGGGGCTCGCACCCGGGCTGGGCCATGTGGTCAAGGCCTATGTCATCGGGCGCGAGGCGGCCGGATTTGCGCTGCAACTGGGCGACACGGATGTGCAGATCTGCACGACGATGGAGGTGGCGGTGGCCGCCGCGATGGCCGATGCGCAACCGGGCGAGACCGTGCTTCTGGCGCCTGCGGCGGCCAGTTTCGATCAGTATGACAGCTTCGAGCGGCGCGGCGAGGCATTCGCGGCCGAAGTGCAGGCGCGCCTTTAGCGCCTTTCGGGGGCGCTGCCCCCGCGTCTTCGACGCTCCCCCGGAGTATTTCCGGCAAAATGAAGACGCGGTCTGATCCGGCGGGACGCGAACCTCATCATGGCTCGCCAATTGCCGAGATGCCCGAAAATTGCCTTGAAGGCTCTTCCGGCCAACGGCTCTTCAACACAGTCCGGAGCAGGAAGGCGTGGTTCATTTTGCCAGAAATACTCCTGCCGGAGGCGTCCGCCTCTGCGCAAGCCCCGGATGACGATGCGAAAGGCCCGAAGCCATCCTCGTCCTGCCCGGGTGGCACGAAGCGGCCGGCTTATGTCTATTTGCTTCCCAGCGGGTGGCGAAACTGCTAAACTTTGCTCCAGATCCCGCAAAGGGACGGCGTTGAGGCAGTAATCGGCGGTTCGAATGACAGAGATGGTCTATGGGGCAGTCCCTGCGCGGGATGGTGAGCCTGTCCTGCCAAAATGGTGGCGCACGATCGACAAATGGTCGCTCGCCTGTGTGCTGATGCTCTTTGGTGTCGGGCTTTTGCTGGCTCTCGCGGCCTCTCCGCCGCTGGCCGAGAAGAACGGTTTCGATCCGTTCCATTATGCCCAGAGACAGGCGTTTTTCGGCGGTCTGGCGCTCATCGTGATGGTCTTTGCTTCCATGATGAGCCCGCAGCTTGTGCGCCGCCTGGCGGTGATCGGCTTCATTGCGTCCTTCATTGCACTGGCCCTTTTGCCCTTTTTCGGTACGGATTTCGGCAAGGGAGCGGTGCGCTGGTATTCCCTGGGGTTTGCCAGTGTCCAGCCATCGGAGTTTCTCAAACCCGGTTTTGTCGTCGTGGTGGCGTGGATGATGGCGGCAAGCCAGGATGTGAACGGCCCGCCGGGGACAAGCTGGTCCTTCGTGCTGGCGATCGTCATTGTCAGCCTGTTGGCTTTGCAGCCGGATTTCGGTCAGGCCTGTCTCATGCTCTTTGCCTGGGGGGTGATGTATTTCGTGGCGGGAGCGCCCATCCTGCTCTTGCTGGGAATTGTCGCTCTCGTGCTTGTGGCAGGAAGCTTTGCCTACAGCAATTCCGAGCATTTCGCACGCCGGATCGACGGGTTTCTCAGCCCCGATGTGGACCCTACAACGCAGCTTGGTTTTGCCACCAATGCCATTCGCGAAGGGGGTTTCTTCGGCGTGGGCGTGGGCGAGGGCGAAGTGAAGTGGAGCCTGCCCGACGCGCATACCGATTTCATCATTGCCGTGGCCGCCGAGGAATACGGGCTGATCCTGGTGCTCTGCATCATCATGCTTTATGCCACCATCGTCATGCGGTCGCTCCTGCGGCTGATGCGTGAGCGCGATCCTTTCATCCGCCTTGCCGGCACCGGGATCGTGGCGATCTTTGCGGTGCAGGCGATGATCAATATGGGTGTTGCGGTGCGGCTCTTGCCTGCGAAGGGGATGACTTTGCCCTTCGTGAGCTATGGCGGCTCCTCGCTCATTGCGGGTGGCCTGGCCCTCGGCATGCTCTTTGCGTTCACGCGCGCCCGCCCGCAAGGCGAGATCGGTGATATCCTGCGGGGGCATCTGCGGTGAGCGAGAAGCCGCTTCTGGTCATCGCCGCCGGTGGCACGGGCGGGCATATGTTCCCCGCGCAGGCGCTGGCCGAGGTGATGTTGCGCCGTGGCTGGCGGGTGCTGCTGAGCACCGATGCGCGCGGCCTGCGCTACACGGGGGGCTTTCCGCATTCGGTCGCCATCGAAGAGGTGGCCAGCGCCACCTTCGCGCGGGGCGGGCCGCTCGCGAAGCTGCTGGTGCCGTTTCGCGTGCTGGGCGGGGTGCTGGGCGCGACAATGCGCATGCTGCGCGACCGTCCGCGCGTGGTGGTGGGCTTTGGCGGTTATCCCAGTATTCCCGCGCTCGGGGCGGCCTGGCTCTTGCGGCTGCCGCGCATGGTGCATGAGCAAAACGGCGTCCTGGGCCGGGTGAACCGTATTTTTGCCCGGCGGGTCGATCGGGTGGCCTGCGGCACATGGCCTACGGATCTTCCCGAAGGCGCGAGCGGCGTGCATGTGGGCAATCCGGTGCGCGCGGCGGTGCTGGAGCGGGCGGCGGCTGCCTATATTCCGCCCGGCGATTACCCGATGTCGCTGCTGGTGATCGGCGGCAGCCAGGGCGCGCGCATTCTGAGCGATGTCGTGCCGGACGCCATCGCGGCGCTGCCGCCTCAGATGCTGCGCAACATCCGCGTGAGCCATCAGGCGCGCGAGGAAGACGGCGCGCGCGTGGCGCAGATCTATGCCGATGCTGGAATTGCCGCCGAGGTCAAAACCTTCTTTCGTGATCTGCCCGCGCGGATCAGCGAGGCGCAGCTTGTGATCAGCCGCTCCGGTGCGTCTTCCGTCGCCGATATCAGCGTGATCGGACGGCCCAGCATCCTCGTGCCCTTTGCCGCCGCAGCCGGCGATCACCAAAGCGCCAACGCGCGCGGGCTGGTCGAGGCGGGCGCGGCCATCCTCATCCCCGAAAAGAGGCTTGAGCCGGAGACACTCGCGTCGCACATCGCCAGCGTTCTGGGCAATCCGGAAGCGGCGCAGGCCATGGCAGAAGCAGCCCTCGGAACTGCCATGCCAAGGGCGCATGTCGAACTGGCCGATATGGTCGAGGCATTGGCAGCAGAGAAGAAAGGACAGAACTGATGAGAGATACCGGCGCTGGAGGAGTGCAGCCAATGAACGCAGCGACCAAACTTCCGCTCGATGTGGGGCCGATTCATTTCGTGGGGATCGGCGGCATCGGCATGTCGGGCATCGCCGAGGTGCTGCTCGATCATGGCTATGCGGTCCAGGGTTCGGATCTCAAGAGGACACGGATCACCGAGAGGCTGGCCAGTATGGGCGCGCAGATCTTCGAAGGTCAGGCGGCCGAAAACCTCGCCGAGGCGGCGGTGGTGGTCATCTCTTCGGCCATCAAGCCCGGCAATCCCGAGCTTGACGAGGCACGCCGGCAGGGCCTGCCGGTGGTGCGCCGTGCCGACATGCTGGCCGAGCTGATGCGGCTGCGCTCCAACATCGCGGTGGGCGGCACCCATGGCAAGACCACCACCACGACAATGGTTGCCGCGCTGCTCGATCATGGGAAATACGATCCCACGGTGATCAATGGCGGGATCATCCATGCCTATGGCTCCAACGCGCGGGTGGGGCAGGGCGAATGGATGGTGGTGGAGGCCGACGAGAGCGACGGCACCTTCACCCGTCTGCCCGCCACCATCGCCATCGTCACCAACATAGACCCCGAACACATGGAACATTGGGGCGATTTCGACACGCTGCGCGCCGGTTTCCATGATTTCGTGAGCAACATTCCCTTCTACGGGCTGGCCGTCTGCTGCACCGATCATCCGGAGGTGCAGGCGCTGGTGGGGCGCATCACCGACCGGCGTGTCGTGACCTTCGGGTTCAATACACAGGCCGATGTGCGCGCGGTCAATCTCAGCTACAAGGCCGGGGTGGCGCATTTCGACATTCTGCTTCAGGCCGAAGGCGAGCGCATCGACGGCTGCACCCTGCCCATGCCCGGCGATCACAACGTCTCCAACGCGCTGAGTGCCGTTGCCGTGGCGCGGCATCTGGGCATGAAGCGCGCGGAAATCCGCGAGGCACTGGCCGCGTTCGGCGGGGTCAACCGGCGCTTTACCCGTGTGGGCGAGGTGAATGGCGTGAGCATCATCGACGATTATGGCCATCACCCCGTGGAGATCGCGGCGGTGCTGAAGGCCGCGCGGCAGGCCTGTGAGGGCCGCATCATCGCGGTGCATCAGCCGCACCGATACTCGCGCCTTTCCTCGCTTTTCGATGATTTCTGCACCTGTTTCAACGAGGCCGATGTGGTGGCCATCACGGATGTCTTTGCCGCCGGGGAAGAGCCGATCGCGGGGGCGAGCCGGGATGATCTGGTGGCCGGGCTCATTGCTCATGGCCACCGCCACGCCCGCGCCATTCACGATGAGGACGATCTGGAGCGCCTGGTGCGCGAACAGGCCCGGCCGGGCGATATGGTGGTCTGCCTCGGCGCGGGCTCGATCAGCACCTGGGCCACCGGCCTGCCGGAGCGGCTGAAAGGCTAGGGGCGTGCAGGCGGCGGAGATCGAAACTCAGGAGGATTTGAAGCGCTGGCTGGAGGGTCAGAGCCGCGAGACCTGTGTCTGGATCGCCGCCCGCGCCGCCGCGCGGGTGTTGCCGCTCTTCTGGCAAGAGGCGGCGCAGGTTGAAGACGCGACGCAAAAACGCATGACGGCGCTGCCGGTTTGCCGGGCGCTCTTGACAGCATCATCCTTCGCAGGTGCGGAGGATGACGCTGTCAAATCGAAGCTGGCTACCGCAGCCGCTACCGCCTCCGACTCCGCTGGCACAGTCGCTGACGCCGCCGAGGCCGTCTTGTCCGACTCCGCCGACACAGTCGCCGAAGCCGTCTACTTAGCCTCTGCCTCTGCCGGCCGCGCCGCCGACACCGCCTCCGCCTACACCGCTGCCGTCGTCTCCGCCGCCATCGCCTACGCCGATGCGCGCTGGGCCGAGGCCGAAGGGATCGCCGCGCCGCGCCCGCTCTGGCCCGAGGGGATGCCTGAAGACATCGCCCAAGCCTGGACAACCACGCGCGCGCCTGCCCGCGCCCTCCGAAGACATGCCCGATTACACCAGCTTCTGGGTGCCGTGGTATCAGGGCCTGCTCGACGGCACCCCCGCCTTCCCCCGCGCTCTGACCGAGGCCATCGCGCTGATCGACGAGGCGTCGTGGCACAAGGGGGATCTGCACATCAACAACGAGGTGATCCCCCGGCCGATGGCGGAGGAT
>SLDH01000118.1 GCA_007125415.1 Roseovarius sp. | reverse complement strand
GTGCAACGCTTAGGCCCATGCTACGCGCAGGACCAGCCAAATTTCGGTAGGGCACCGCACGTGATCGAAATGACATCCGAAACACCCGAGGATTGGTGGGAGGTCGAAGCGCTCTTCGATCTGTGTTTCGCTCCGGGGCGCGAGGCGCTGTCTTCCTACCGCCTGCGTGACGGTGTGGCGCCCGTCTCAGGCCTGTGCATGGTGGCCCGTGACGAGGCTGGAAGTCTGGCCGGCGCGATCCGCTTCTGGCCGGTGCGGGTGGACCCGGGGCGCGCAGGGTCTGCCGACCGCGCCTTGCTGCTGGGGCCCGTGGCGGTGCACCCCACCCATCAGGGGGAGGGGCTGGGGGGCTGGCTGATCCTCGAAAGCCTCGAGCGTGCCGCGGCCGAGGGCTGGACGCGGGCGATGCTGGTGGGTGATGCGCCCTATTATGGGCGCTTCGGCTTCACGCGACTGGAGGATGTCGAGATGCCCCCGCCCACCAATCCCGAGCGGGTGCTCGGGCTCGATCTCATACCCGGCGGCTGGAGCGGTGTTGCCGGGCGCGTCACGCGGGATGCTTGAAACCGGCATCAATCCAACCGATCTTATGCGCAGTCAGATGAAGGAGCCTCCATGGAACTTCTTGCCCGGCCGCTGCCTCCCGAAGTTGTCGATGAACGGCTCGACGCGCTGGTCCGCCGCCATGCTCGCGCAGGCAATGCAGGCATTCAGGTCCTCAACCTGATCGGCGGACAGGCCGAAAACCTGCTCGACAGGTTGCCTCCCGAGTTGCGCGCACGGCTGGGCGACGGCACCGAACAGGCGCTGCGTCTGGCGATGCATGCCGCCAACAATTCACGCGATCTGGTCAATGGCCAACCCGCCTGGCTCAGTCGGGCCGTGACCACGGCGATGGGTGCGGCGGGGGGCTTCGGCGGGCTTCCCACGGCGATGGCGGAACTGCCGGTGACGACCACCATCCTCTTGCGCGCCATTCAGGATGTATCGGTGGAGCATGGGTTCGACCCCGCCGAGCGGGGTGTGCAGTTCGACTGTATACAGGTCTTCGGTGCGGCCGGCCCGCTCGATCACGATGATGGCTCGGATATCGCCTTTCTGGGCACCCGCATGACCGTGACCGGCGTGGCCCTGAACCGTCTGATCCTCCGGGTGGCGCCGCGCCTCGGCACGGTGCTGGGCCAGAAACTCGCCGCGCAGACGGTCCCGATTCTGGGGGCGGCTGCGGGGGCCGCGACGAATTACGCCTATACCAGCTATTATCAGCAGATGGCGCATGTGCATTTCGGGTTGCGGCGGCTGGCCATCGATGCGGGGATGGATCACGCCGCGCTGCTCACCGACTTCCGCCGCCGTGCCGCAACGCCGCTCTCGCGCGCCTGATCCGGCTTTTGGTTTCTTCTTGGCCGGAAATACCCCGGGGAGTTTGAGGGGCAGCGCCCCTCATCGGCCCAGACCCCGAGCCAGCGCTCAGAGTTTTTCCTTGAGATACTGCATCACTGCCGGGCGCACGGACTGATCGCCGCGGTGTCGCGAATCGTGAATGACCTTGCGCAACTCATCGAGATTGCTGCGGCGCAGGATGGATTTGACTGGTCCGATCGAGGCGGGACGCATCGACAATGTGCGCAACCCGATGGCGGCGATGCAGGCAGCCTCGACGGGGCGTCCTGCATCCTCGCCGCAAAAGGACAGTGGCGTCGCGGTGCGCGCACAGCGCTCGACGATCCGTTCGATGAAACTGAGGAAGCTCACGTTCAGCGTGTCATAGCGCCGCCGAACCAGCTCGTTCTCCCGGTCGGCGGCGAAGAAGAACTGCTTGAGGTCATTTCCCCCGATCGAGAGAAAATCCACATCGCGGTAGAATTTGTCGGGCGCGAAGGCCAGCGACGGGGTCTCCAGCATCGCCCCCACCTTCAGGTCTTCGGGCAGGGGGTGGCCAAGGATGCGCTCGCGCGCCAGAGCCTTGTCCATTTCGGCGCGTGCCATGCTGAATTCCTCCATCTGCGCAATGAAGGGAAACATCACCGAGAGTGGCCGGCCTTTCGCGGCGCGCAGAAGGGCCTGCAGCTGCATCCGCATGACCCCCGGCTTGTCCAGCGCCACCCGCACCGCCCGCCAGCCCATGGCCGGGTTGGGCTCATCCACCGCCTTCATGTAGGGCAGTACCTTGTCGGAGCCGATATCGAGTGTCCGGAACACAACCCGCTTGTCCCCGGCGGCATCCATCACCCGCGCATAAAGTTCCGACAGTTCCCCGCGCTGGGGCATCTTGCTGCGGATGAGAAACTGAAGTTCCGTGCGAAAGAGCCCGACACCCTCGGCGCCGGAACTGCCCAGGGAGGGCAGATCGGCCATCAGCCCGGCATTCATGTGCAACGCGATCCGTCGTCCGCAGCGCGTTTCCGCGGGTTTCTCGCGGATCGAGGCATAGCGTTCCTGCGCCTGTGCCTGCATCGCCATCTTGTCGCGAAAGGCATTGGTGATGGTGTCATCGGGGCGCAGATGCACCACGCCCTGATCACCGTCCACGAGGATCAGATCACCGTTCAGCGCCTCATTGGTGATCCGGGCCGCCTGGATGACCAGCGGAATCGCGAGGGCACGCGCGACAATCGCGGCATGCGACCCGACAGAGCCTTCCTCCAGCACGATGCCTTTCAATCTGCGCCCATAGTCGAGCAATTCCGCAGGCCCGATATTGCGCGCGATCAGAATGGGGTCGGCAGGCATCTCCGCGCCCGTTTCTTCGCCCTGGCCGGTCAGGATGCGCAGCAGCCTGTTGGAGAGATCATCCAGATCATGGAGCCGCTCCCGCAGATAGGCATCCGTGACCTGCCCCAACCGCGCCCGCGCGGTGGATTGTTCCTTTTCCACCGCTGCCTCTGCCGAAAGGCCGAGGTTGATGTCCTCCTCCATGCGCCGCATCCAGCCCTTGGAATTGGCGAACATGCGGTAGGTTTCGAGCACCTCCAGTTGTTCCTTGTCCCCATTCGCCGCGGTCGACAGCATACGATCAACACCCACACGCAGCGTTTCCACGGCTTCTTTCAGCCGCTCCAGCTCGCGCGCGGGATCATCAGCGATGGGATTGGTGACGACAACGCGCGGCTCGTGCAGCCAGACATGGCCCTTTGCGGTGCCTTCCTGCCCGATCGTGGCGTTGAAGAGAACCGGCTGCTGGTGGCGCGCCGACAGCGCGGCACCTTCCCCCACGAACGCCCCCAGTTCGGTCATCTCGGCCAGTACCATCGCCACCACTTCGACCGCGTAGGTCTCATCCTCGGAAAAGGTCCGTGCATCCTTGGACTGGATGACCAGTACGCCCAGCATTTCGCCGAGGCGCTGGATCGGCACGCCGAGAAACGAGGCATAGGCCTCCTCGCCGGTTTCGGGCATGTAGCGAAAGCCGCGCGTGCCCGGTGCGTCATGGGTGTTGATGATCTGTCCCTTGCGCGCCACACGCCCGACCAGCCCTTCGCCAAGGCGCATCCGCGTCTGGTGGACAGCCTCGGGGTTCAACCCCATCGTGGCGCAAAGCTCCAGCGTATCCGCGTTCCGAAACAGATAGATCGAGCAGACATCGCAATGCAGTTCTTCGGCGATGAGCTGGGTGATCCGGTCCAGACGGGCCTGCCCGGCCGCGTCCTCGGCCATGACTTCGCGCAGACGCCCCAGAAGTCTGCGGCTTTCGGTTTCGCCTCTTTCTGGCATCCGCGCCAATCCCCTCAGGTGCCGGAGTGCCCTTTCGGGCCGGACCGGTTAAATCACAGGTTGCGCAGCATGAAAACGACAAACTGCCGTCTGCGTCGTGCAACCTGCCGTCATGCGCGCCTGCGCCGATCAATGATGCAAATTCGGGCCGTCAGCCCGGTTTTTCCAGTTCGAACGCATCATGGAGCGCCTGCACGGCCAGTTCCATGTATTTGCGATCGATGAGCACGGAGATCTTGATCTCCGAGGTTGCGATGACCTTGATGTTGATACCCTCATCCCTGAGTGTCCTGAACATCCTGGCCGCCACGCCCGACTGGCTGCGCATGCCGATGCCCACGGCCGAGATCTTGGCCACATCCGTATCCGCGATCAGATCGTGAAAATTGAGCTCGCCGGCCGCCTTGGCTTCGCTCAGCGCCCTCTCGGCGCGTTTTACCTGATCGACCGGGCAGGAAAAGGTCATGTCGGTGCGGCCTTCCTCCGAAATGTTCTGGATGATCATGTCCACATTGACACCCGCATCCGAAAGCGGCCCGAAAATGGCGGCGGCGATCCCGGGGCGGTCGGCCACCGAGACAAGGGTCATCTTTGCTTCATCGCGGCTATAGGCGATGCCGTTCACGACGTTCGATTCCACGATATCCTCCTCGGAGCAGACCAATGTGCCCGCCTCGTCCGATTGTTCCCCGAAGCTGCTGAGCACGCGCAACTTCACATTGTACCGCATGGCCAGTTCGACCGAACGGGTCTGCAGCACCTTGGCTCCGAGCGAAGCCAGTTCCAGCATCTCCTCGAAGGCGATCCGGTCCAGTTTGCGCGCCTTGGAGGCAATGCGGGGGTCGGTGGTGTAAACCCCATCCACATCGGTGTAGATGTCGCACCGCTCCGCTCCGAAGGCGGCGGCGAAGGCCACGGCAGTGGTGTCGGAGCCGCCGCGCCCCAGTGTCGTGATTCGGTTCTCGGGCGAGATGCCCTGAAACCCGGCAATCACGGCCACGCGCATGCCCTGCGCGAATTTCGACGTGATATTCTCGGTGGGGATGCTTTCGATACGCGCGGCCGAATGGGCGGAATTGGTCCTCAGCGGCACCTGCCAGCCCTGCCAGCTTCGGGCGGGCACATCCATCTCCTGCAGCGTGAGCGCCATGAGCCCCGCCGTGACATTCTCGCCCGAGCTGACCACCGCATCATATTCGCGCGCATCATAGAAGGGAGCGGTTTCGTTGACCCATCCCACCAGTTCATTGGTCTTGCCCGACATGGCCGAAACGATGACGATCACATCATAGCCGCGCGCCACCTCCACGCCCACGCGTTTCGCGGCGCGGCGGATCCGGTCGATATTGGCGACGGATGTGCCGCCGAATTTCATCACGAGAAGGGGCATGCGCCAGCCTCACCAATATTGTCCGGCGCGGTTTATGCGGGTTGTGCGCGAAGGGCAAGCGGGACGGGCCTTCCTTATGCAAGGCGTCGTGCCGTCCATCCCGGCGGCCGCATGCCCTGGTACCGGGAAACCGCTGAACCCGATCAGGTGCAACCTGCTCTCTAAAACGGATGCGCGCGGCCGTCCCATGTCTCGAAGCAGCCGGTCGTGGCCATCGACAGGGCATCGAAACGCGCGATCAGGCCGGTGCTGGCCTCTTCCTCGCTGATATCGGCTTCATCGCCGCCCATCTCCGTGCGGACCCAGCCGGGATGATAGATGCCCACGGCAATGCCCATTGACGTGAAGTCCTGTGCCAGATTGCGCCCCAAGTTGAGCGCTGCCGCCTTCGAGGCGCGGTAGATGTAGCTGCCGCCCGGTGCGCGGGATTGCGAGGCCATCATGCTTGATATGATCGCCACTTTCGGGGCCTGCGCGGCCTGCAGATGGGGCAGGAGTGCCTGAATGGTCAGGAACACGCCCGTGACATTGGTGGCGAAAGCCTCTTCCCACATCTCGGGCGGGTAGCCCGTTTCAATGTCATCTTCCTTCTCAAGGTAAACCCCTGCATTGCAGACAAGAAGATCGACAGGCTGCCCGGCAAGCGCCTCAGCCAGTCGGCGATGCTGCGCGAGGTCCGTCACGTCGAGTGTGACGCCCGTCTCGCCGCTGCGTGAGGTGGCTGTCACGCGCGCGCCCCTTTCCTCGTAGTCCCGCGCAAGCGCGCGACCGATCCCGCGACTGGCCCCTGTGATCACGACATGCATGGTCTTGTCCTTGGTCAGTTGGCTTTGCGGCCGGGTGTGAAGGGCAGGGGCGCCACCGGGACGCCATCCTCGATCAGCCGCTTGGCATCTTCCGGCTTCGCCTCGCCATAGATGGCGCGCATCGGGATGAGGCCATCATGCATATCGCGCGCCTCCTGCGCGAACTTCACCCCGACATAATCGGATTCCGCCTCGATCCTGCGCCGCATCTCGGCCAATGCCGCACGCTGCGGATCGTCCGACAGGCGCGGCGGGGCAGGCATGCTTGCGGATGTCGCCTTGCTGCTGTCCTGCAGTCGCGGCGCCATCACCGCCTTCTCGACCGCTGTCGAGCCACAGA
This sequence comes from Roseovarius sp., assembly GCA_007125415.1. Classification (GTDB taxonomy): domain Bacteria; phylum Pseudomonadota; class Alphaproteobacteria; order Rhodobacterales; family Rhodobacteraceae; genus Roseovarius. The sequence goes on along the minus strand of SLDH01000118.1, from coordinate 10,479 downwards.
CCGGACAGGTGATCATGTTCGAGCCCTTGAGCGTGTCAAAGGCTGCGGATGACTGGAACCAACTGTCGAAATTGTGGCCGTTTTCGCATTTCAAGGCAAAGGTTATCATGCGGCTGCTCGATTATGCGCTGTGATGCGTGGCAATAGTTGCGTCAAGCGAGGCGAAAATCAAGAGCGCGCGCTCGTACCGCAGTTCAAAGAAGCGACGGATCGAATTTCTGCAGAAGATGCGCGAGTTCTGGCTCGTCCACACGTTCGGCGGCGCGTTTGGGGCGGAACCAGCGTCTTTGGCGTTCATTCGCTTCCGGATAGTCCTTGGCAAGGCTCTTGACCCGGACAGCATAAACCATCGCCACGCAGGGCAGGTTCGCCTCGCCTTCATCCATTTCCTTGAGATATGAAAACAGGCCAAGGCATCTGGGATGTACCCGCCCGATCACGCCCGCTTCTTCCCACGCTTCGGCCATCGCGCATTCCGTGGGGGTCTTGCCATCCATCGGCCAGCCCTTGGGAATGATCCAGCGCCGCGAGCGGCGGCTGCTGATGAGCAGCACCTCTGGCTTGTCGCGCAACACACGGTAGCATATGGCCGCGAACTGCGTCCGAACGTCACGCTTGCTCGCGCTCATGAGTGTGATCGGTCTTTGCTTCACCTGATCGCCTGTTCTGCCTGACAAAAGACCGCCGGACTGCGGCCGTGGTCTTTGGTTTTTTTGGTCTTCGCCTCGGTCTATCATCAATATACGACAAAAGAGCAAAATCCAATAGAGCCTTCAACCCCCGCGGTTTCCTGGCCCTTCCGTATCCGGAACCGGGGGCGCGTTATCAAGACCCTTCAGAATAGATATATTTGTTTTCAATATTTTGTCGAGAGAGGCGCGCCTGAAGGACGAAAGTCTCTCACAGCCTTCCCTCCCACTTCTCCAACGTCGCTCCCCGCACCATGTCCGAAAGCTATTTTCCATATCTCAAGAAGGGCAATTGAACTTTGAACAGTTTTCTGGGGTCGGCATGTGATATCCGGGCATTTTTCCGGTCTTTCCACAGAAGACAGTGATTGCCGACAAAATCAGTCGGAGATATTGAAGCCTGTCTCGCTCTGGTCTACCAAGCCCGGGTTGCACGGTGGCAAGGGACTTCCAGAATGACAGAGCGCCTCCTTTCGATCCTGTCCTGGCTTGCTGTCGTTATCTGCATCGTGCCGATTGTGGCCGCCGCTGCGGCGGCGCTGACGGGTGATCTCTCGACATGGCGCGATGTCCTGTCGAGCGTTCTGCCGCGCTATACCATCACCACGCTCATCCTCGTGGTGATTGTCGGTACCTCCACGGCCGTGATCGGCAGCGTGACCGCGTGGCTGGTGACGGTTTACCGCTTTCCAGGTGCGAAATTGCTGGAAGTGGCGCTGGCCCTGCCGCTGGCCTTTCCGGCCTTCGTGCTGGCTTATGCCTATACCTATCTTCTGGACCATCCCGGCCCGGTGCAGACACTTCTGCGCGATCTGACGGGACTGGGTCCGCGTGATTACTGGTTTCCCAATGTCCGCAGCATCGGTGGTGCGGCCGCGATGCTGAGCATCGTGCTCTATCCTTATGTGTATCTGCTGGCGCGGGCCTCGTTCAAACAGCAAAGCGCCAATGCCTTTCTTGTGGCGCGCACCCTTGGGCTCACACCGATGCAAGCGTTCTGGCGTGTGGCTCTGCCCATGGCGCGCCCGGCCATTGCGGGAGGCGCGCTTCTGGCGATCATGGAAACCATTGCCGATTACGGCACTGTCTCATTCTTCAATGTCCCGACCTTCGCCACGGGCATCTATCAGAGCTGGTTCTCATTGGGTGATCGGCCCGCCGCAGCACAGCTTGCCCTGTGCCTGCTGATGTTTGCGCTGCTGCTGGCGGGGTTGGAACGGGCACAGCGCGGCAAAGCGCGCACGGCGGGGCAGGGCATGCGCTTTGACAGGGCCGAGCGCCCGAGGCTCCGGGGCCTAGCCGGATTCGGCGCGATGATGATCTGCCTGATCCCGGTGCTTCTGGGGTTTCTCATCCCGGTGATCATGCTGAGCATCATGGCCTGGGGATCGGGGCAGTCTCTGCTTTCGCCGCGCTATCTGCAATTCATGACAAACTCGCTGACGCTTGCGTCCATCGCGGCCGTGTTGACTGTTGCAGGCGCGGTTGTGATCGGCTTCTACGCGCGGACCCGCCCGGGGCGGCCAGCGCGCGCCATGGTGGTGATCGCCTCGCTGGGCTACGCGGTGCCCGGCGGGGTGATCGCGGTGGGGCTGGTGATGCCTGCAGGCGCGCTTGACAATGCCATAGACGCATTCATGCGGGCGCGCTTCGATATCAGCACGGGGCTTTTGATCACCGGCTCGATCTGGCTGATGATCATGGCCTATTTCGTGCGCTTCATGGCGGCTGCTCTCAACGCTTACGACAGCGGCATGGCCACGGTGCCGGCGCATTACGATGCGGTGGCCCGCTCGCTCGGGCAGGGGGCACCGCGCATGCTTTGGCGGGTGCATCTGCCGGTGGCGCGGACCTCGGTGTTCACAGCACTTCTCATCGTATTCGTGGATGTCATGAAGGAATTGCCGGCCACGATGATCCTGCATCCCTTCAATTTTCAGACCCTTGCGGTGCAGGCCCACAGGCTGGCGGCGGATGAGCGGCTCTTCGAGGCGGCGGTCCCCTCGCTTGCGCTGGGGGCCTTCGGGCTCCTGCCCGTCATGCTGCTCTGCTGGACCCTCGCAGGCGGCGGAAAGGCGACGCGGATGGTCCCGCGCCCGAGCTGATCCGCCCGAGCCGATCATGGTTCAATCGTTGTCGGTAAGCCCGGCACCAGCACCGGAAAGGCGGCTTTCTTCGGTTTCAGGCGCGTAGGTGCGATGGGCGAACTTTGCGAGGATCTCGGCACTGGGCGCGTCGATCTCGGCACGATAGCTGCGTCTGAGGCGCGTGCCCGCGTGATCCGGCGCGGGGCTGACGCGCAGCATCTGCGCCTCGATCGGGTTGAGCGCATCGGGTGCGGCTTGCATGTATGTGCCTTGCGCGTTGCGGGTGATGGTCACCCCCTGCCATACAACGCGCAGCGGGGCTTTGGTCATGTCGGCGGCAATCACGACGTATGGGAGCAATAACAGCGGAAAACCCACCCGCGCCAGTGCCGCGTCAAACCCAGGCTCCGCCAGATCACACAGGGCCGCGCCGCTGGCGAGCGGGCAGAGCGCACCGCCCCGCGCCTGCCACGGCATGGCCGAGGTATCGACCGGACGAATCTGCTCATAGGGCTGGCCATCATTGTGTTGCAGCAACCCCGCGAGCGCCGTCTCGCCCGGCAGGCCCGCGGCACAGAGCCAGCGCACGGCCTTGCCCGCCTCCTCCGCATGGCCCCAGAGGTATCCCGCCCCGCGCGTGGCCTTGCGGGAAAGGCTTTCGATTTCGCCCAGTGACCAGCTCATTCCGCCGCCTGGGCCAGGTCGGGATAGCTCCAGTCTTCCGGGCCGAGGCTTGCAAGCTCCGCCGGGAAAGGGGCGTTTTGATACATGTTGATGCGCAGCCACCGGTCCGAGCGCGGGTCGAACTGGCAGGCACCGAAAAAGCTGAGCTTGGCGCGTAGCAGATCGATTGGCAGCATTTCCGCATCGATCGTGTTGTCGCGGATCTCCGCATAGGGGTGGCGCGCGGCGATCTGGGCGCGTCGGGCAATGTGGCGATGTTGCGGGTAACGCAGCAGGAAGGCGGCGAGGGGGCCGTCCAGCCCCCGCAGATCGGCATGGAGCCGTGCGGCATCGCGCCCCGGGCATAGCGGTTGTTCGTAAGGCTCGATCGGCTCGTCAAAACGTTCACCGACACGCGGCTCGAGCTTGGCCTCGGAGGTATACCAGACGCGCGCCTGCGCTGTGCGGGCGGACCAGTCGATAGCCAGCGCCCAGGCGTAGACACTCTCGAGGATGGCACGCATCTCGGCGCAGGACATCGCCCCGTCGATGCGCCAGGCGTCCTGTTCGTCGGCGTACATGCATTCCGAAAGCCCATCGACGATGCTGCCGTAGGGCTCGAGCAAAAGCGAGGCAAGCTGCTCCTGCCCTTCCAGCGAAAGCGTGTTCCCGCCCCAGCGCCAGAGCCGGTTCCACGGCATGTCGCTGGTCAGATCAGCGTCGCCCAGATGCGCTTCTAGGCGGGCCATATCGGTGCGCAGCGCCTTGAGCCTGGTGATCTGCAGGGGGTGTTCGGAAGTCCATCGTTCGGCGTGGAGGTGCGCGCGGGCAGCAAATTTCCGGAAGATGCGGGCGTCCTCTTCGCTCGCCATTGGCAGGGAGCGCACTCGCGCCAGCGCCCATTCGCGCGCGGCGATCCAATTGTTGATCAGCACCGGGTGAGTGATCAGAAAGGGGGCCATCCCGAGCCCCGTGGAATTGCCGATACCGAAGCTGCGCCGCAGCGCCGGGTCAAGCGGCACGGCGGTCTCGGGGGCGCGCATCCGCGCCATATGCTCGACCAGATCCATCACGAAGGACCGGATGAGATAGACCGCCAGCATCTCGACCTGAAAGGGTGCGCGAAATTCGGGCCGCTCCGCGATCATCTCACGATCCGCCGCGCCGAACTTGCCCGAGCCATAGACCGCGGTGGTGCGCATCAGATAGCCGACCTCGCCCACCTTTGCGGCATCGGGCTGGCGACCCGCGCTCAGCGCCTCGATCACGTGATCCCATAGCCGCACCGAGCGGTTGGCGCGGCTCAGCGACAATTCGCGCGCGCTGATGCGCCCGGCCTCCTGCTTCGGCACATGCTGGCGCAGCCGCTCGATATCCGCGGCGTCGGGCAGGCCGTCAAAGAGGGCGAAGGTCGCGTCCCACTCGGTGGCGATCACCCGGTCCGAGCGTTTTTCCGGGGGCAGGTCATTGGCAAAGGCGATGAGCGAATAGCTGCGCTCGGGCCCATGGGCGGTATAAACCGCGTGGCCCACGCCGCGCGAATCTATCTCGAAGCTGCGCTGTTCGAACTGCCAGTGCTCGCTGGCCAGGCGGCGCAGCAATACCCGCATGAAGGAAAGGCGCGACTGATGGAACGAGCCCATGCGCGCCAACCGCATGACCGTCGCCGGATCACGGGGAGGGATTGCAAGGCTTGGGCTCTGTTCCATGGCAAACTCCTGTTGCGTATCTTGTCCGAGCGGCGACGCTCTGCAAGCGCCATCTCGCCGCGGGGTGGCTCTCATCCATGGCATGTCGCGCCAAATCGGGTTTCCTCCCTGCCCGGGCATCGGGAAACTGCAGAGCCCGGCAGGGTGCCGGATTTTCCAGAGGGATTCTGAAAGAGGAATTCCGGTCATGCCCGAACGGGAAACTGGTCCACCTTCCAACACGCGTTCCTGCGCCATGAGTGCCGCGCCCGAGCCTGGGGGGCGCATCGCAACGCCAGTTCCATGCGTATCGCCCAAAAGCATAAATGCCGTCAGTGTGATGCGCATCATCGCCAGAGCGCCCTCCGGGGGGAGGGTCGGGCGCGGCCCGGGGTGTCACCGGGCCAGACAAGTGGTTGGCGCAGCGCCGAACAGTTCCCCGGTTTTGCGCATGATTCCCGGGCGAGCCGGGCTTCTTCAGCATCCTGCTAGCGGTCATCCCGCTGCTCCTGCGGGGCGAAGTTCTCTTCAAAAAATCGATACCAGTTATCGCCCATGAGCCCCGCGACCTCGCTCGCGTCAAAGCCCACGGCGCGCAGGCCCGCCTCGAGACGGTCGAAATCGCGATTGTCCCGAAACCAGTCGGGTTGCGGCGGAAAGCCGGGGGCCGCGGCTGAGCCCTCGCCATAATCGAGCTCCTTCGACCAGCGCCCGGTGCGCATCCATTCCACCACGCTGTCGGGCTGATCCTGACAGAGATCCGAGCCGATGCCGAAATGCCGCACGCCAAAGCGCTCGGCGGCCCCCGCCACCATGGCGCAGAAACTCTCCAGCGTGCAGGCGGATTTGTCCTTCAGGTGATGCGGATAAAGCGAAAAGCCCATCATGCCGCCATGCTCGACCACCGCGCGGATTACATCGTCGCGCTTGTTGCGCAGGGCAGGGTGCCAGCCATGGGGGTTGGCGTGGGTGATGGTGATGGGGCGAGAGGAAAGCTCCGCCGCCTCGATGGTGGAGCGATCGGCCGAGTGAGACATGTCGATCACCAGCCCCACGCGGTTCATCTCGCGGATCACCTGTCTGCCCATGCGGGTAAGCCCCGGATCCTCGGCCTCGTAGCAGCCCGTGGCCAGCAGGGACTGGTTGTTGTAGCTCAACTGCATGAAACGCGCGCCGAGATCATGCAGGATCTCGACCAGCCCGATATCATCCTCCATGGGCGAGGGGTTCTGGAAGCCGAAGAAGATGGCGGTGCGTCCGGTCTCGTGCGCACGGCGCACATCGCCCGCCCACCGCCCCTTCATGATCAGGTCGGGCCAGGTTTCGAACCAGCGATTCCAGCGCTCCATGTTGAGCACGGTCTCGCGAAAGGTTTCGTGATAGGCGATGGTGACATGCACCGCATCCACCCGGCCCGTGCGCATCTGCCGGAAGATCTTTTCCGACCAGTTGGCATATTGCAGCGCATCGATGCGATAGCTCATGCGGGGTCTCCGGCGGCGATATAGGCGGTCTTGACCGTGGTGTAGAACTCGCGCGCGTGGATGCCCTGCTCACGGGGGCCGAAGGAGCTTTGGCCGCGCCCGCCGAAGGGCACGTGATAATCCGTGCCCGCCGTAGGCAGGTTCACGGTGACAACCCCGGTGCGGGCCCGGCGGCGGAAATCAGTGGCGCGGGCCAGGCTGCGGGTGATGATGCCGGAGGTCAGGCCGAAAGGCGTGTCATTGACGACCCGCAGAGCTTCGTCATAGTCATCCACCCGGATGACCGCCGCAAGCGGCGCGAACATTTCCTCGCGGTTGATACGCATTTTGTTGGTTGTGTTAAGGAAAACTCCGGGCGACATGTAATGCCCGTCATGCGACAGGCTGAGCCGCGTGCCGCCGCAGGCCAGTTCCGCCCCTTCGGATTTGCCCAGTTCCACATAGCGCAGATTGGCCGCGAGTTGCTCTTGCGACACCACGGGCCCCATCTGCGTGTCGGGCTCCAGCGCGTGGCCCACTTTCATGGCGCGCGCGCCGGCCACCAGTTTCTCCACGAAGGCATCATGGATGGCCGCATGCACCACGAGGCGCGAGGAGGCGGTGCATTTCTGCCCCGAGCCGCCGAAGGCACCGCCGAGCGCTGCTGCAACGGCCAGATCGAGATCGGCATCCTCCATCACCGCCAGCGCGTTCTTCGAGCCCATTTCCATCTGCACACGGGTGAGGTTCTGCACGGCGGCCGCTGCAATCTGCCTGCCCACGGGCACCGAGCCGGTAAAGGAGATGGCCTCCACCATGGGGCTTTCCACAAGGCGCTGGCCCACATCGCGGCCCGCGCCCATCACGAGGTTGAAAAGCCCCGCCGGGATATCCTGGCGCGCGATGATCTCGGTCAGCGCTACCGCCGAGGCGGGGGTGAGGTTGGCAGGCTTCCAGATCACCGCATTGCCATAGGCCAGCGCGGGGGCGATCTTCCAGCTCGCGGTGGCTGTGGGGAAGTTCCACGGGCTGATGACCGCCACAGTGCCCACCGGTTCGCGCCTGACATCCACCTCGATCTGCGGGCGCACGCTGTCGGCATTCTCGCCGAGTTGGCGAAGCACTTCATGGGCGTAATAGGTGAAGAACTGCCCGGCGCGATAGACCTCGCCGCGGCCTTCGGCCAGCGGCTTGCCCTCTTCGCGGCTGAGCAGCGCGCCAAGCTCCTGGGCCCGGGCCATCAGTTCCGTGCCGATTGCCATGAGTGCTGACTGCTTGCGCTCAAGCCCGTAGGTGGCCCATTCGGCCTGTGCGCTGCGGGCCGCGGCAAGGGCCTCATCAAGCTGGCTGGCGCTGGCCTGCGCATAAAGGCCGATCAGGTCTTCCATGTCCGACGGGTTGCGGTTTTCCACTGTCTTGGGGCCCGACACCCAGGCGCCGCCGATCAGATTGTCATGGGTTTGCGCCATCGTTCACTCCTCGCTCCAGCTTTTCCTTGGCTGTCACATCGGTGAAATCAAGGCAAACGAGAAATATTTGAGACAGCTTCAGGATTTCTGAAGAGATGGGCGCAATGCCGCATAATCCACCTGCCGGATCGCCTGAGCGAGCGCCCGGGCAGCGGGGGTGAGCATGTAGGCGGGTGGCGTGACGACCCAGACCTCGCGGCGCACGGTGCTATCGGCGAGCGGCAGGAAGGCCAGGCCGTCATGACCCTTGAGCATGGACAACTCTGGCAGAAGCGTGATCCCGAGGCCCGCGCGCACGAGGCTGAAGATCGAGGTGGTGTTGCGGATCATCAATTGTGAGGCGTCGAGGATCGGCTGAAATGCCTCATCGGTCACATGGCTGCACAGGCCGTTGGCGATGAACCGGTGTTCGGCCAGATCTGCCCATCTGAGCCCTCTACATGACCTGGTGAGGGGATGGTCACGGGGGCTAACCACGCCGAACGCATCGGTGAAGGCAAGATTGCGCTCGAAACCCGGCATGGGAGGCAGGCTGCCGATGCCGATATCGGCGCGCTCGGTGGTCAGTTCGCGGCAGACGGACTGGCTGTCGGTGTCGATCATTTCGACGGACACACCGGCATGTTGCCGAAGATAGCAGCGCAGGATGGGCGGCATGACGGCCTGAGCCACAGAGGGTGTGACGGCGAGGCGGACATGCCCCTGCTCGGCCTTGCTGAGCCCCTCGATGGCCGAGACCGTGCGGTCGAAATGCGACAATTCGCGGTGCGCTTCGGCAAGGATCATCTCGCCCAGCGGAGTCAGACGGGATTTGCGCGCCGTCTCGAAGAGCGGCGCGCCGATATGATCCTCGAATTGCTTGAGCATCATCGACACGGCGGAGGGTGTCCGCCCGAGCATACTGGCCGCCTCCGCGAGGCTGCCATGGTCGGCCACGGTGCGAAAACAGCGGAGCATCTCGATCTTGATCGCCAATTTCAGCCTTTCTGAAGGAAGCGCAGCGGTTTGCGGGCATATCTGAAGTGTGCGGCGGGCTCGATCTTGTCTGTCGCCGACATTGGCAGGACCGGTCCCGACAGAGCGCGAGATGTTCTGGGGCGGCCGGACCGGTCGATCTGCATTGGTCGGCGGCGCTGATGGAGAACATGGCGGGGCAGGTGAGCCGGGATCGCGTATTGCAGGGGTCTTTTGGGTATTTTCGCCGAGAAGAAGGAGGGAACGCGAAAAGGCCCACGCAGCCGATCTCTGCGCGGGCCTTGATCCAGGGTGTGCGGCCGATCAGTCCCAGCCGACTTCGTTGAAGATTGACTGTGCTATCGGGGCGTTTGCGACGAAGGACGCTGTGGGTGTTGTGGTGTCGGGCTTGAATGTTCCCAGCGATGCCGCGGCCTCTGTTGTCTCGACGCCGTCGATCACCGGAAATTCATGGTTCTGGCTGGCAAAGTGACCCTGGGCATAGGCCCCCGTGAGGAATTCCAGCAAGGTGAGCGCGTTCTCCGAATTGGGGGCGTTGGCCGCCATCCCTGCTGTTGTCAGGTTAACATGGGTGCCACGATCGGACTGGTTGGGCCAGACCAAGCCGATCTCGTCGGTCGAACCGGTCAGCCCATCGACATTGCGGACGAGGCTCCGGGCGAAGTAGTAGTGATTGGCCACCGAGATATCACATTCGCCCGAAACGATGCCTCGCAACTGGTCGGTATCACCGCCCTGCGGGGGGCGTGCCATGTTGTTCACGATGCCCGTGGCCCAGTCCCTTGCGGTTTCTTCGCCATGCACTTCGATGAGGGAGGCGAGGAGGGACTGGTTATAGACGTTTGAGGACGAGCGGATGCAAATACGCCCTTCATAAACCGGATCCGCAAGGGCCTCATAGGTTTGTGGAGGGTTTTCCACGCGATCCCTGGAGTAGAAGATGATCCGGGTGCGTTGCGCCACCCCGTACCAGAGCTTGTCGGGATGTTGCAGATGGGCCGGAACCCGCCTTTCGATCACTTCCGAGGTGTAGGGTTGCAAGAGCCCCTCTGCCTCGGCGCGTTCCATGCGCCCGACATCGACCGTGATCAGCACATCCGCCGGGCTGTTCGCCCCCTCGGCCAGCATGCGCGCGATGAGCTCATCCGCCTGGGCCTCGATCCGGTTCACGGAAATGCCGGTCTCTTCGGTGAACCTGTCATAGAGCGCATCGTCGGTATCATAGTGCCGACTGGAATAGACATTGACCTGCTGCGCGAAGGCTGGGGCCACCATCGCGGTGAGCGCGCCGAAGGCTATGCCGAGCCCGAGGGCCGTAAAGAGAGGTTTCATCGAATCATTTCCTTTTCCGAGTTTATTTATCAGGATTGGAGCAAATTCTGACTAAATCAGTCAATAAAAATCATTAACGAATTTTTCGAAGCTTTCCTGCAAGGTTGGTGGCT
>SLDH01000018.1 GCA_007125415.1 Roseovarius sp. | reverse complement strand
TGCGCCCTGACCAGTTGCACGGGTTTGAAGAGCGCCTGACGACCGATATCTACCCTGCCGATTTCGGCTCGACCCCGGATTACCGCAAACCCGGAGCGCGCATCGACTGGTGGTATCACAACATGGGCTCTGTCACGGGCGCAGGAGTGGCCGAGATCACCAACCAGATGGAATATGATGACGAGGTGGCCCATCACGGCGTGCAGAAGGTGTATGATCTGGCCCGCGGGGCTGATGAGCGGCCATGGTGCCTGACCGTCAGCTTCACGCACCCGCATGACCCTTATGTGGCAAGGCGCAAATACTGGGCGCTCTACGAAGGCTGCGAGCACCTTCTGCCACAGGTCTCTGCGATGGATTATGCGGATCACGACCCGCACAGCCAGCGCATTTTCGATGCCAATGACTGGCGCTCGTTCAGCATCACCGAGGAGAATATCCGTCGCTCCCGCCGGGCCTATTTTGCCAATATTTCCTATCTGGATGACAAGATCGGCGAGGTGATGGCCGCGCTCGAGGCGACAGGTCAGGGGGCGGTGATCCTCTTTGTCAGCGATCACGGCGACATGCTGGGCGAGCGTGGGCTCTGGTTCAAGATGTCGTTCTTCGAGGGTTCGGCGCGCGTGCCACTGATGATCGCGGCGCCGGGCATGACGCCCGGGCCGATCTCCGATCCGGTCAGCACCATCGATATCTGCCCGACCCTGTGTGACATCGCGGGGGCGGACATGTCCGCGGTCATGCCCTGGACCGAAGGGCAGTCGCTGACCTATCTGGGCCAGGGCGGCAGGCGTGAGGCGCCCGTGGCGATGGAATATGCCGCCGAAGCCTCCCATGCCCCGCTTGTCTCGCTGCGCAGGGGGCGGTGGAAATACAACCGCTGCACGCTCGATCCCGACCAGCTTTTCGATCTTCAGGCCGATCCGCAGGAGATGATCAACCTCGCAGAGGATCCCGCATCTGCCGACATCCGCGCAGAGTTTCGCGCCGAAGCTGACGCGCGATGGAACCTCGCGGCGTTTGACGCACAGATCCGCGAAAGCCAGGCGCGCCGCTGGGTCGTCTACGAGGCGCTCCGGAAGGGCGGCTATTATCCTTGGGACTATCAACCCCTGCAAAAGGCGTCGGAGCGGTACATGCGCAACCACATGGACCTCAATGTGCTGGAGGAAAACCAGCGTTTCCCGCGAGGTGAATGACGCATGATTTCATTGTTCCGAAAATACTCCATTCCCGTGCTAGCCCACAGGCGATCCCGCTGATGGAGGCCGATTACGTCATCGTCGGCGCAGGCAGCGCGGGCTGTGCCATCGCCTACCGGCTGAGCGAGGCCGGCCGCTCGGTGCTGGTTGTGGAGCATGGCGGCACGGATGCCGGCCCCTTCATCCAGATGCCCGGCGCGCTCAGCTATCCGATGAACATGAAACTCTATGACTGGGGCTACCGAAGCGAGCCGGAGCCGCATCTGAACAATCGCCGCCTCGCCTGCCCGCGCGGCAAGGTCATCGGGGGCTCGTCATCGATCAACGGCATGGTCTATGTGCGCGGCCACGCGATGGATTTCGACCATTGGCGCGATCAGGGGGCCGAAGGCTGGGGCTATGCTGATGTTCTGCCCTATTTCAAGCGTCAGGAAAGCTGGAGCGATGGCGGCCATGGCGGCGATGCGTCATGGCGTGGCACATCCGGCCCGCTCCATGTGGGGCGCGGCAAGATGGACAATCCGCTCACCCGCGCCTTCATCGAGGCGGGCCGACAGGCCGGCTATCCGGTCACCGAGGATTACAATGGTGCGCAGCAGGAAGGGTTCGGCCCGTTCGAGCAGACAGTCTGGCAAGGGCAACGCTGGTCGGCGGCCAATGCCTATCTCAAACCCGCGCTGAAGAACTCCAATTGCGATCTCATCCGCGGCCTTGTCCATCGCGTGGTCATCGAGGACGGGCGCGCCATCGGCGTCGAGGCCACCTGCAAGGGCAGGAGAGAGGTCATTCGCGCCCGCGCCGAGGTGATCATCGCGGCCTCGGCCATCAATTCACCCAAGCTGCTGATGCTTTCGGGGATAGGCCCTGCGGCGCATCTGGCCGAACACGGCATTCCGCTGGTGGCCGACCGCCCGGGTGTGGGCGGCAATCTTCAGGATCATCTGGAACTTTATATCCAGATGGCCGCCAGTCAGCCGGTCAGCCTCTACAGCTACTGGAACCTTGCGGGCAAGGCCTATGTGGGCGCGCGCTGGCTGCTGACCCGCTCGGGGCCCGGGGCCAGCAACCAGTTCGAAAGTTGCGGTTTCATCCGGTCGGCAGCTGGCATCGACTATCCCGACATCCAGTTTCATTTCCTGCCCATCGCCGTGCGCTATGACGGGCAGGCCGCCGCCGAGGGTCATGGGTTTCAGGCCCATGTCGGCCCGATGCGCAGCAAGTCGCGCGGCGAGGTGCGGCTGCGGTCAGCAGATCCGATGGATGACCCGCTCATCCGCTTCAACTACATGAGCCATGAAGAGGATTGGCAGGAGTTTCGCACCTGCATCCGTCTGACCCGGGAGATTTTTGCACAGGAAGCGTTCCGCCCCTTTGCGAGCCACGAAATCCAGCCCGGCGCGGCCGTACAAGGCGATGATGATCTCGATGCCTTCATCCGCGAGCATGCCGAAAGCGCCTATCACCCCTGCGGCACCTGTCGGATGGGGCGCGCAGGCGATGCCCATGCGGTGGTCGATTCCGAAACGCGGGTCATCGGTGTCGATGGGCTGCGGGTGGCCGATAGCAGCATCTTCCCCCGCATCACCAATGGCAATCTCAACGCGCCTTCAATCATGGTCGGGGAAAAGGCAAGTGACCACATTCTCGGCCGTGATCGGCTGCCGGCGGAGAATGCAAGCCCCTGGATCCATCCTGACTGGCGCGACGCACAGCGTTAACCTTTATTAACATTTTGCGCCGGTTCTCGTTGATATTGCGCCAATGTCGCACGATATTAACCAGATGTTAAGGTTTTGTACGCACTTTGTTCTCATTTTTCTGGCGGCGCTGCTCATCGCCAGCCCCTCACAGGCCGGCCCGTCCGGCAGTGTCAGGGTGATCGACGGGGATACGATCGATGTCGGCGGCGTCAGGGTCCGCCTGCATGGCATCGATGCGCCCGAGATCGGGCAGACCTGCACCAACGCCAATGGGGCTGTCTGGGAATGTGGGCGCTGGGTTGCGCAGGAGGCACGGGCGCGCTGGCAAGGTGCCCACGCGCGCTGCGACATGCGTGACATTGACCGCTATGGGCGTGTCGTGGCGGTCTGTCGGATCGGTGGGGAGGATATCGGCCGGGCGCTGGTGCGTGACGGGCTGGCGGTGGCCTATCGCCGCTTTTCCATGGCCTATGATCTCGATGAGAAGGCCGCCGTGATTGCGGGTCGCGGGTTGCATGGCCATGACATGCAGCGCCCGGGCGAGTTTCGCAGCAACAGTGCCGCAGGCAGCGGCGCGGCGGACCCCGCTTGCAACATCAAGGGTAACATCTCGCGCGATGGCACACGCATCTATCACGTGCCGGGGCAATATTTCTATGATCGGACCCGTATCAACACCGGTAAAGGCGAGCGCTGGTTCTGCTCGGAGGCCGAGGCCCGCGCCGCAGGCTGGCGCAGGGCGCGCCGCTGAAAAAGCCTTTGTCGCCTGCGGTATCTTGATCCCTGTCAAATCCTGCGCGTCCCCGATCCGTTAGGGTTTCGGAGAAATCGAAAAGGAAGATGATCGAGATGTCCCATACCCCTCACGAGTTGCACGAGGAATTTCCCGAACACGCCGACAGGATCACCACGTTGAAGGTGGAAAACGGCCATTTTGCTCGGCTGGCGACAGAGTATCACGAAATCAACCGCGCCATACATCGCGCCGAGACCGATGTGGAACCGATGGAAGATCTCGCCCTTGTCGACCTGCGCAAGAAACGCGGGAAGCTGAAGGATGAGATCTACCGGATGCTGAAGGGCTGAAGCGGCGCGCGGCGCTCATCCCACCTCATAGGGCAGAACGCCGCGCTCGTCAGGCTTGATCGACAGCCGCCCTTCAAGTGGTGGCACCGAGCGCTGATGGCATTGCGTGCGCTCGCAGATGCGGCAGGAAATCCCGATCGGCTCATAGGCGCGCGCATTGCTGATGTCGAGATCATCCGCATAGACCAGCGCGCCCGCATGTCTGACCTCGCAGCCCAACGCGATGGCGAAGCGCCGGACGGGTGCGCCGAACGAGCCGCCGGGCTTGGAGACATCCCGCGCAAGGCTGATATAGCGTACGCCGTCCGGTGTCTCGGCCAGTTGCCGCAGGAAGCGCCCCGGTGTTTCGAAGGCACGATGCACGTTCCACAACGGGCAAGCCCCGCCGAACCGCGCGAATTGCAGTCTCGTGGCCGAATGGCGCTTGGTGATGGTGCCCGCCTGATCGACCCGAACGAAGAAAAAGGGAATGCCCTTCGCCCCGGGCCGTTGCAGCGTCGCCAGCCTGTGACAGACCTGCTCGATCGAGGCGCCGAAGCGGATTGCCAGAACCTCCAGATCATGGCGCAACGCCTGCGCACTTTCCTGAAACCGCGTGTAAGGCATCATCGCGGCGCCGGCAAAATAGTTGGCAAGCCCGATCTTGGCGATGGACCGCGCCGCCTCGGACTGAAATTTCGCCAGATCGAGCGTCGCCTCCAGCAGCGCATTCTGGGTCAGCAGTGCAAGCTGCAAAAGCATCTGGAACCTGCGCGTCTCAGGGCTCGCGCGGGTCGAGAGATGCAGGGTCCCGTGCTCCCGTTCGAAGCGGCGCAGCGGCCCCTCCTGGCTGGTCGTGATGCTCACACCCATCTCCCCAAGGCCGTTTTGGGCCAACGCATCGATATCGTTGCCCTTGCTGGCGAAATGCTCTGCCGCGCGGTCCACCGCGTCGATGTAATTGTCGCAATAATGGAAGAAATCGCGCACCTCGTCCCAGGGGCTCGGCCGCGCGCGCGCATCTTCGCGTCCCAACGCCTCATCGAGCGATGCGAGCCGCTCGTGGCTGAGCCGGTAGGCTGAATGCAGCGCCAGAAAGGCGCGTGCCAGCGCCGGGGCGTTTGACGCTGTCAGCCGCAGATCGGCAAGCGGCGGCGGATCATCGGCAAAGACCGGATCCGCCAGCGCCTCGCGCATGTCCGAGACCATGCGCTCGGCATCGCCGGTGCTCAGTTCGGTCACGTCGAAGCCGAATTCCTGTGCGAGTGCCAGCACCACCGTGGTGCTCACGGGGCGATTGTTGTTCTCCATCTGGTTCAGATAGGGCAGGGACACGCCCAGCTTGGCCGCAAAATCCTTCTGGGTCAGTGAAAGGCGCAGGCGTGTCTCGCGCAACTTGGCCCCGGCATAGAGTTTCTGTTGGCGCATGGGTGGCCCTTTGCAAACTCGCTTTTGGACAAGTTTATATTTGCAAAGACGCTGCTGCAATCCCCTTCATTTTGCCAAAAATACTCAGACTTCCTGCCGTTCCAGCCGATGCTGTCGCCAGATCACGAAGGCTATTGCGGCAATGCCCAGCAGAGCGGTCGCCAGCATCAGCCACAGGATCGCAAAGGCGGCATTCTCGGGTTTCAGCAACAGCCCTGCCAGCGCCGAAAGCGCGGCCCCGCCGCCGATCATCAGCGCCCCGCCAAGGCCCGAAGCCGTGCCGGCAAGATGCGGTCGTACCGACAGCATGCCTGCGGTCGCATTGGGGATGGTCATGCCATTGCCCAGCCCCATCAGCGTCATCAGTCCAAAGAAGCTCAGGACACTGCCGAGGCCCGCGTAAAAGAGCGCGAGGTTCAAGCCGATGCCTGCCGCATTGACCAGCGTCCCCCAGAGCACCATCCGGTTCACCCCGATGCGCACCGAATAGCGCCCTGCCAAAAAATTGCCGGTGAAATAACCAATGGCCGGGACCCCGAAGAAAAGGCCCAGCTCTGCCGGGCTGAGGCCAAAGACCTGATCGCCCACGAATGGCGCGCCGCCCAGATAGACGAAAAATGCGCCCGACGAGAGCGCGGAGGCCGAGGCATAACCCCAGAAGCGCGGCGAAGTGAGCAATTCAGGATATTCGCGGAATTGCTGGCCCATCGTGTGTGTGGTCACAGGCGCGGTCTCGCCCAGATCGGCCCATGTGAGCCAGAGCACTACAGCGCCCAGGAGAAAAAGCGCCCCGAAACTGGCCTGCCATCCCAGTACCGCATCGAGCGCGCCGCCGATGGCAGGCCCGACCATGGGCACAACGGCCATGCCCATGGTCACATAGCCGATCATGCTTGCGGCCTGCGCCTCGGGCACCATGTCGCGCACGACCGCCCGGCTCAGCGCCATGGCGGCCACGATGGCGGCCTGCATCATGCGAAAGAAGAGAAAGACCCAGACGTTCTGCGCCAGCATGCAACCCAGTGTGGCCAACAGGAAAATGACCAGCCCGCCCAGGATGATCGGGCGGCGGCCCAGCTTGTCCGAAATCGGTCCGATCAGCAGTTGCAGCACTGCATTGACCCCCAGATAGACAGCCACGGAAAGCTGCATGAGCCCGTAATCGGTCTCGAAATAGGCTGTCATGCCGGGCAGGCTGGGCAGGAAGATGTTGAGCGCGAGCGTCGAGAGCCCGGCCAGCAGCATCAGCGTCAGTATGTGCGGCGGGGTCGTCCGGTCCAGCAGACGTGGCGGCGGGAGGTCGTTCATCCGTCTTGCCTAGATCGGTGGCAGCGGGAAGTCCATTTGCGGCGCGCGGAAGTTTGCAATATTTCAAGTTGGCAAGAGGGGGTTTCCAATGCTTTGCAAATTTGCCGGATTCTCCTTTTTCCCGACGTTCTCACTGCTTATGGTGCGCGTATATGCGCCAAAGGGAGCCCGCTTATGAAGGACATTCTTCAGGAACTCGAACATCGCCGCGCCGAGGCACGTCTGGGCGGCGGGCAGGGCCGGATCGATGCGCAGCATGCCAAGGGCAAGCTGACAGCCCGCGAGCGGATCGAGCTTTTGCTCGATGAGGACAGTTTCGAGGAGTTCGACATGTTCGTCACTCATCGCTGCACCGATTTCGGGATGGCGGCCTCACGGCCCTATGGCGATGGTGTCGTGACCGGCTGGGGCACGATCAATGGCCGGATGGTCTATGTCTTCAGTCAGGATTTCACCGTGCTGGGGGGCTCCGTCTCGGAAAC
Source organism: Roseovarius sp. (assembly GCA_007125415.1). Taxonomy (GTDB): domain Bacteria; phylum Pseudomonadota; class Alphaproteobacteria; order Rhodobacterales; family Rhodobacteraceae; genus Roseovarius. Next base: position 9,609 of record SLDH01000018.1, on the reverse strand, counting down.
CCATGCCCGAAAGATCTGCAAGATCATGGATATGGCCATTGAAAACGGTGCGCCGGTGATCGGCATCAACGATTCGGGCGGCGCGCGTATCCAGGAAGGGGTGGACAGCCTTGCCGGCTATGGTGAGGTCTTTCAGCGCAATATCGAAGCCTCGGGCGTGGTGCCGCAGATCAGCGTGATCATGGGGCCCTGCGCGGGCGGTGCCGTTTATTCGCCGGCCATGACCGATTTCATCTTCATGGTGCGCGACAGCTCCTACATGTTCGTGACCGGCCCTGATGTGGTCAAGACCGTGACCAATGAGCATGTGACTGCCGAGGAACTGGGCGGTGCTGTCACCCATACGCGTAAATCCTCGGTTGCCGATGCGGCTTTCGAAAATGATGTGGAGGCCTTGGCCGAGGTGCGCCGCCTTGTGGATTTCCTGCCGCTCAACAATCGCGAGAAGCCGCCCGCGCGCCCCTTCTTCGACGATCCCGAGCGCATGGAAGACAGCCTCGACACGCTGATACCGGACAATCCGAACCAGCCTTACGACATGAAGGAACTGATCACGAAACTTGCTGATGAAGCTGATTTCTACGAGATACAGGAGGATTTCGCGAAGAACATCATCACCGGGTTCATCCGGCTTGAAGGTCAGACCGTGGGTGTGGTCGCCAACCAGCCGATGGTGCTGGCTGGCGTGCTCGACATCGACAGCGCGCGCAAGGCTGCACGATTCGTGCGGTTTTGCGACTGTTTCGAGATCCCCATACTGACGCTTGTGGATGTGCCCGGCTTCCTGCCCGGAACAACGCAGGAGTATAACGGCGTGATCAAGCATGGCGCCAAGCTTCTCTTCGCATATGGCGAGGCCACGGTGCCCAAGGTAACGGTGATCACTCGCAAGGCCTATGGAGGGGCTTATGTGGTGATGTCGTCAAAACATTTGCAGGGCGACATCAACTATGCCTGGCCCACCTCCGAAATTGCCGTGATGGGGGCCAAGGGAGCCACCGAGATCATTCATCGCGCCGATCTGGGCGACCCCGAAAAGATCGCGGGTCATGCCAAGGATTACGAGGATCGCTTCGCCAATCCGTTCGTGGCGGCAGAGCGCGGCTTCATTGACGAGGTGATCATGCCCCGCAGCACCCGCCGCCGCGTGGCGCGCGCCTTTGCCAGCCTGCGCCGGAAATCCGCGAAAATGCCGTGGAAGAAGCATGACAATATCCCGCTTTGATCAATGGTTACGAGATTGGTGATACTTGCCAGATGAGTCGCAACCGGTGGCATATCCTGCGTGAGGCGCGCGCGCTGACCATGGCGCGGCGCGTGCCGGTGCGGTTTGATCTGGCGGTGACAACGCAGCTTGAGGGAGGAAACAAGCTGCGCCTCGCACGGCAGGTGCGGCAAGACATATGGCGGGCGCTGCGCGGCCTTCGCGGTTTTGCCCCTGCCGTGCGCATCGAAGAGGCGGCCTGTGGTCTGCGGGTGATCGCGGGCGGGCAGGTGGAGGGGCGCGCGCCCCGCATGCATTCGGAGGAACGGATTGCCCATGTGCTGGAGAATCCCGCGAATCGCGCGCGTTGGTTGCGATGGGCCGCATGAGGCACCTGCTGTGGCTGTCGGCCGGGGCGCTCGGGGTCGCAGGGGCAGTGGCCGCGGTTCTCTTGCTGGGCCGAGAGCAGCCGGCCACGCCGGACATGCGTAACGGCGGGCTGACCGATTTGCCCTCCGGCCTGCGCGCCGAATTTCAGGAGATGATCTGGAACCATCCGGGGCAGGGGCTGACCTATCGGTTCCGATTTTTCGCGGATGGTTTCCACGAAACCGAGGATCTGGAGAAGGTGATGACGGACCTGCACCATCTGTGCACACATTTCGTGCTGGATCGGCTTGCCAATACCGGCCCGATGCCGGGGCAGGTGGTTGTATCGCTGGCCGATCAACCCTCGGATTTCGGCAAGTTCGACCCCGAGATCACACAGGTGTTTGAGGCATTCCGCATCGAAAACAACACCTGCATATGGGGGGCATACTGATGAAACCACTATATATTGTGGCTGAAGGGGGCGCCACTTCACCATCTGAGGCTTTCCCGCCACATCATGACCTGAACGTGATCGCTGAATGTTTAATCCCGGAGAGTTCTGCTAATGTCGGAGGCGATTGCGAGCATGCAATCGATTTCTCGCAACATGCGCGGTGCGTTAAGGAAAGCCTGCCATCGACCGCGAACACAGACAGGAGACACATATGTCCAAGACTATCAAGAGCGTCGTCGCGCTCGGTTTCGTTGCCATCGTTGCGGCCTGCGGCGGCCAGCAAGAGGAAGAATTCGTCGTCATCGAACCGATTACGACTGAACCGGTCGAGACCGGCAAATACAAGTAATCACGAGACCACGCGAACAGATCGGGCCGCGAGGCCCGTTCTGAACCCGACAACGCAGCATCTTGTTGCGAGTGATGCTCCATGATGAAGCATCGCGGCTTTCCCGGGCGATTGCCGGGCACGGATTTTCAGTTCACCATCCGGCGCGCAAATCCGAAGGGGGCCACCCCTCTGGTCGCACGGGAGCGCTACCGTGACCGACGTCCAGCTGACAGGCGCGCGGACACCGGGTTCGTAAAAGCGCTCTGGCAGTGCTTTGGAGATCGCCCTTTCGAGCGCGGGAACCTCGATGCGGGACGGTTGAGCTGGCTGTTCGGGCGCGAGGTTCTCCCCGCTGAAGAGCCGTTCGACCCTGAAAGCTACGAAGCACTGCTGGTGCTTGATCCATCCGCCGCGCGGGCCGCCTTCCCGGAGGCGTTTGAATGAGCGCCGCTGGCTTCGCATGTTCCGGCGACATCTCGCCGACCTCGTGTAAAAATGCGCGAAATACAGCCTATGGGTGTATTGTATCATGGCCCGCCATGGACAGGTTGTTTCAACGGGGCCATCCTTGTCACACCCAACCTGCCCTATCCCCAAGGGTAATGTTTGCCAGTCTATTTCGTAGGCGATCCCTGTCAGGACGGTGCAGCGCCGAAAGGCCTGTGCCGTCCCTTTTTCTGCGGGGCGGGCGCTCTCTATCTCCAGCCGTTGAAACCTTGCCCGGCCGCACCGCTGCTTGCGGCGCGGGCGACCGCACCCATGACACCCGATCGTTTCAGACAAGCGCGGACACCGTCACATGCGGATGCCGGGCGTTAGCCCTTTTGAGTTGATGAAAGAAGGAATCACAGATGTTCAAGAAGATCCTGATTGCCAACCGTGGCGAAATCGCCTGCCGTGTCATCAAGACCGCGCGCAAGATGGGCATTTCGACAGTGGCGATCTATTCGGATGCGGATCGCAACGCGCTTCACGTCAAGATGGCCGATGAGGCCGTGCATATAGGCCCGTCACCCGCAAGCGAAAGCTATATCGTGATCGAGAAGGTAATGGAGGCCATCCGCCAGACCGGGGCCGAGGCGGTGCATCCGGGCTACGGTTTCCTGTCGGAAAACCCCAAATTCGCCGTGGCGCTGGAGGCGGCCGGGGTGGCCTTCATCGGGCCACCGGTGGGCGCCATCGAAAAGATGGGCGACAAGATCACCTCGAAGAAGATCGCGCAGGAGGCCGGGGTCAGCACGGTGCCCGGGGTCATGGGGCTCATCGACGATGCCGACCATGCCGTGAAGATCGCCGGCGAGATCGGCTATCCGGTGATGATCAAGGCCAGCGCCGGGGGCGGGGGCAAGGGCATGCGCATCGCCTGGAATGATGACGAGGCGCGCGAGGGTTTTCAGAGCTCCAGGAACGAAGCCGCAAGCAGCTTCGGCGATGATCGGATCTTCATCGAGAAATTCGTGACCCAGCCGCGCCATATCGAAATCCAGGTGCTCTGTGACAGCCATGGGAATGGCGTCTACCTCGGCGAGCGCGAATGCTCGATCCAGCGGCGCAACCAGAAGGTGATCGAAGAGGCGCCCAGCCCGTTTCTTGATGGCACCACCCGCCGCGCGATGGGTGAACAGGCGCTCGCCCTTGCGCATGCGGTCGGTTACGCCAGCGCAGGCACCGTGGAATTCATCGTCGATGGCGAGCGGAATTTCTACTTTCTGGAGATGAACACCCGCCTGCAGGTGGAACACCCGGTGACCGAACTCATCACCGGGGTGGACCTCGTGGAGCAGATGATCCGCGTGGCGGCCGGCGAAAAGCTGGGTCTGACACAGGATGACGTGACGCTCACCGGCTGGGCCATGGAAAGCCGCCTTTATGCCGAAGACCCTTATCGCAATTTCCTGCCCTCCATCGGGCGGCTGACGCGCTATCGCCCGCCACAGGAAGTGGCCGCCGGCCCGCTTCTCGACACGGGCAAGTGGCAGGGGAGCGCGCCGCGGGGAGAAACGGCGGTGCGCAATGACACGGGCGTCTATGACGGGGGCGAGATTTCGATGTATTACGACCCGATGATTGCCAAGCTCTGCACCTGGGCGCCTGATCGCGCGGCGTCCATCGAGGCGATGCGCGTGGCGCTGGACAGCTTCGAAATCGAGGGGATCGGCCATAATCTGCCCTTCCTGAGTGCCGTGATGGACCATGCGAAATTCGCGGCGGGCGACATGACGACAGCCTTCATCGCCGAAGAGTATCCCGACGGGTTTCACGGCGTGAACCTGGGCGAGGATGCGTTGCGCGCGATCGCCGCGAGTTGTGCCGCGATGCACCGTGTGGGCGAGATCAGGCGCACGCGGATCTCGGGCCGGATGGACAATCACGAGCGCAAGGTGGGGGATGACTGGGTGGTGAACCTGCAAGGGCAGAGCTATCCGGTGACGGTGGCCGCAGACCGGGGCGGTTCCACCGTGAATTTCGCCGATGGCGCATCGCTGCGCGTGGCAAGTGACTGGACCCCGGGTGACGGTCTGGCAAGGCTCGATGTGGGCGGCGCGCGGCTGGTGCTGAAAGTGGGCAAGATCAGCGGTGGCTTTCGCATCCGCAGCCGGGGTGCGGACCTCAAGGTGCATGTGCGCAGCCCCCGTCAGGCGGAACTGGCCGCGTTAATGCCCGAGAAACTGCCGCCTGATACATCGAAGATGCTGCTCTGTCCGATGCCGGGGCTGATCGTCAAGGTGGATGTGGCCGTGGGCGAAGAGGTGCAGGTGGGGCAGGCCCTGTGCACGGTGGAGGCGATGAAGATGGAAAACATCCTGCGCGCCGAACGCAAGGGCATCGTCACGCAGATCAACGCGGGCCCCGGTGACAGCCTCTCCGTGGATGACGTGATCATGGAGTTCGAGTGAGCGAATGATACCGGACTATCAATCTCTTATGAAGCCAGTGCTTGAATTGGCCGCATCCGGTGAAGTGAAAATTTCCGATGCGGTCAGGCAGCTTGAGCAAGACTTTCGGCTAAGCGAGGAAGAAAAGTCGGAATTATTACCGAGTGGTAAACAGACCCGGTTCGCCAATCGCGTCCATTGGGCCCGCAGCTACCTCAAGCAGGCTGGTCTCTTGCGCAATACCCGGCGGGGTCACTTTGAGATTTCCGATGAGGGGCGTCGGGTACTCGGAAAAAATCCGGCTCGAATAGATGCCAAATTTTTGGAACAGTATGATGCGTTCTTGGAGTTTAAGTCGCGCACCAGCGCTGAAGTGAAGGATGAGGCGGAACAATCGCAACTTGGGTCCACCACACCTGACGAGGAAATTCGTGCTGCCCACTCCCAGATCAACGATGCGCTCGCAGCTGATTTGTTGGTGCGACTGCGCGAGGCAGAACCTGCTTTCTTCGAGGCGGTGATCGTCGACCTACTGCTGAAGATGGGTTACGGTTATGGCTCTCATGCAGGACATATCCTTGGGAAATCAGGCGATGACGGAGTTGACGGAGTCATCAATCTCGATCCCCTCGGCGTCGATCAGGTTTACGTTCAGGCCAAGCGATATCAGGCAAACAGCCCGATCGGATCTGGTGCCATTCGCGATTTCTATGGTGCTCTTGGGCTCAAGGATGTGAACAAGGGCATCTTCGTTACCACCTCGTCTTTCAGCCCGAGTGCCCACTCGACTGCCGAGAAACTGGGCGCACGGATTGTTCTGATCGACGGGCCGCAACTGGCTCGTTTGATGGTTAGACATGAGGTGGGGTGCCGTGTGACGGAGATCTTCAAGGTAGCTGTGGTGGAAGAAAGCTACTTCGAATGAACGACACGGTTGCTTGCCATCTGTTGCGGTCTCGCATCGTGAGTGCATCCGCTCCTGTCCTGTCTCTGGCGGGTTTGCTGGCTCTTCCAGGCTGCGAGCGCGTGGATGAGCAGGAGATGCGCCAAATGCTGGGGGCATGGTTCGCGCTGGGCGAGACGGTGGAATTCGTGACGCGGACGGGTTGTGCTGCAGGTGTGTTCCGCCTCACGGGCTCCGAGATCGGCGCGGCCATGCCGGTTCTGCGGGAGCCGTCGCGTGCGGCATCGGTGGTCGAGGCGCGTGGGCGCATGGCGCTCGACAATCCCGCCCTGACCCCCGATCAGGCCATGATCGACATCGCCAATCTGCACCGCTCGCTCGGGATGCAGATGCGCCGCGCGGGGCTTGACGGGCGGGCCTGCATGGAGGAGCGGACCGAAAGCGCGTTCCGCCATGCGCTGGAGAACCCGGCGGCCGTGCTGGCCTATGATGCGGGGCTGGGTGCCGTGATCCTGATGGACCCTGCACATGGGCTTCTCGTGGTCACGGTCGGAGAGCGGCCATGACGGGAGGCCGGATCGTTCAGCTTGCGCCCTTGCTCTCGCGGATTTCCTGCTGTCTGATGGGCCGCTTGTCGATCGAGCGGGTGATCTCGCGCACATCCCATGGCAACGGGCGGCGCAGATACACGACGCCATCCTTGCCGACCAGCGCCAGCATGAAGCCGCGCGGATGCAACTGGCGCCGCAAGGCCGAGCGCGCGGATGGATCGGTGTCGGTCAGAACGACCACGTCGCGCGATTCGAGTTCATGCAGCCGGTCGTTGATCAGGGCCATCTGTTCGATGAATCGCGGATCTGCGGGGCTGTCGGCAAAGACAACGATGGGGCGCTTGATCCAGAGAAACTCTTCGAGGCTTACCGACGGATTTTCAAGTATGATCTCGTCAGTCAGACGGCCCGCCGGAATGTCGACGTCTTGCGCGATGACAACTGTCGGGGACAGTGTAATCAGAACAGAGGCTAGCAGTAGTTTCATGATTTCTCCTGTGCCGCTGGATATAGAGTGTCGAGCCGCCATTGCGAAGGTCTTTGAGGCCGGGTCTGTAGAAAAATTCCGCTTTAATCGGTTTGTCAGCTTTGGAGGTGCATCATGGCATCTCTAGCACCTGCCGTGTCACAACCCGTGACGCGCCTTGGAAAGGGTATGAACCGGATGGATGTTACATTGCATATCGGCGCGCATCGCACCGCCACGAGTGTCTTTCAGAACTATCTGCAAGAGAATGAGGCTGATCTCGCCTCCCGTGGAATCGGCATCATCGGCCCGAAACGCACGCGATCAGGGATGCTGGGCGGTGTGCTGCCGCGGCCCGGAGACATCAGGACACCGGCACAGCAACTGCGCCGCGCGCGGGGGCGGATCGGCCTGACCATCCGCGATGCTCGTGCGAGGGGTCTGCGACATCTGCTGATCAGCGACGAAAACATGCTCGGCACGCCGCGCCACAACCTGCGCGACAGCCGTCTTTATCGCGGCTGCGGCAATCGTCTTGCGCGCTTTGATGCTGCCTTCGGGGGGCGGATCGCCCGTGTCTTTCTGTCTGTCCGGGCCCAGGACAGGTATTGGGCATCCGTGGCGGCCTTTTGCGTTGCGCGCGGGGCGCGGGTGCCGGATAGCGCTGATCTGGACCGGCTCGTGACCTCCGGCCGCCACTGGCGCGATGTGATCAGGGATGTGGCCATGGCGTTGCCCAAGGCGCAGATCATCGTGCTGCCCTATGAAGCCCATGGGGGTCTGCCCGAATATCAGCTTTCGCTGATGACGGGTCTTGCCACGCCGCCGAAAGCACATGCGCGCGAATGGATGAACCGCGCGCCCGGCCTGCCGCAACTGCGCCAGGTCTTGCGCGACAGGGGCGTGGACCCGGGCCTTCTGCCGGATGGCGAAGGGCGGTGGCATCCGTTCGACCGGATGCAGACGATGGTTCTGAGGGAGATTTATGCCGACGATCTGTTCTGGCTGCGCGCCGGGGCGGATGGGCTTGCCACCCTGATCGAGGAAACCCGGCCTGAAAAGATGGGGACAACCCCGCTTCAGGCTCTGACAGAAAGAGGACAACATAATGGGATCGAAACGCGACGACTGGCGTGAACTGGCCGAGAAAGAGCTGCGTGGCCGCCCGCTCGAGGATCTGACCTGGCATACCCTGGAGGGCATTCCCGTTCAGCCGCTCTATACGGAAGAGGATCTGGAGGGGCTCTCGCATTTGGGCACGATACCGGGGGCGGCGCCGTTCACGCGCGGTGTGAAGGCCACCATGTATGCCGGGCGGCCCTGGACGATCCGGCAATATGCCGGGTTTTCCACGGCCGAGGAGTCGAATGCCTTCTATCGCCGCAACCTCGCGGCGGGGCAGCAGGGGGTTTCTGTGGCCTTCGATCTGGCCACGCATCGAGGCTATGACAGCGATCATCCGCGCGTGGTGGGCGATGTGGGCAAGGCCGGCGTTGCGATCGACAGCGTCGAGGACATGAAGATCCTCTTCGATGGCATCCCGCTCGATCAGGTCAGCGTTTCCATGACGATGAATGGCGCGGTCATCCCCATTCTGGCCAGCTTCATTGTCGCGGGCGAAGAGCAGGGCCATGACAGGTCGCTCCTGTCCGGGACGATCCAGAACGATATCCTGAAGGAATTCATGGTGCGCAACACCTATGTGTATCCACCCGAGCCCAGCATGCGGATCATCGCGGATATCATCGAATATACCTCCACGCAGATGCCGCGATTCAACTCGATCTCCATCTCGGGCTACCATATGCAGGAGGCGGGCGCGAACCTCGTGCAGGAGCTGGCCTTCACGCTGGCCGATGGCAAGGAATACGTGAAAACGGCCATCGCCCGCGGCATGGATGTTGACAGGTTTGCCGGACGGCTCAGCTTCTTCTTCGCCATCGGGATGAACTTCTTCATGGAAGCGGCCAAGCTGCGGGCCGCAAGGATGCTTTGGCACCAGATCATGACCGACCTCGGCGCAAAGGAGCCGCGCTCGAAAATGCTGCGCACCCATTGCCAGACTTCGGGCGTGTCGTTGCAGGAGCAGGACCCCTATAACAACGTGATACGCACCGCCTATGAGGCGATGAGCGCGGTGCTGGGGGGCACGCAAAGCCTGCACACCAACGCGCTTGACGAGGCGATCGCCCTGCCCACCGATTTCTCCGCGCGCATCGCCCGCAACACCCAGTTGATCCTGCAGGAGGAAACCGGTGTCAGCAATGTGGTCGATCCGCTGGCGGGCAGCTATTACGTCGAGAAGCTCACCCATGATCTCGCGCAGGAAGCGCTGAAACTGATGGAGGAGGTTGATGCGATGGGCGGCATGACCAAGGCGGTGGCCAGCGGCATGCCGAAGCTGCGGATCGAGGAGACGGCAGCGCGCCGTCAGGCCATGGTCGATCGGGG
>SLDH01000305.1 GCA_007125415.1 Roseovarius sp. | reverse complement strand
TGAAATCGGCGCCGAGAACTGGGCCATGCTGGCCTCGCTGGTCGCCACCTGCAAGATGTCCGACGTGAACCCCGTCGACTATCTCGCCACCACCCTGCGCGCCATCCTCGACGGCCACCCGAAAAGCGGCATCGAAGACCTCATGCCGTGGCAGTTCAACCAGACGTCAAGCATGGCCGCATAGGGCCATATCGTAGCGCTTACCACTTGCGGGCATCAGACTAGCTAGGTCCTTTCGCCCGCCCGGAAAGCGCGAGGTGATACTCCAAAAGCAGTGCGGAAGATCTTGGAAAAGTGCTGAAGATTATTGAAGCCACAGTTCATTGCAATTTCGCTGATGGATAGCGCAGTGAATCGCGGATCGCTCAATTGATCGGCAACGGAGTTGAGTCGCTTTCGACGAATCTCTTCTCCTATCGAACTGTCGTGTTTCGCAAATATGCTGTTGAGCCGCCGGACGGAAATACCGACTTCTTGGGCAACCCTATTACGATCTAGCTTAGGATCAAAAAACTGCGAAGCGATCAAACTGCGCACCCGTAAAATAGCCTGTTGCTCGGGCAAAGCGAGGTCGACAACGCTGCTTCGACCAGCGGCGAGGCCTGTTGCAATTAGATCGATCAGCGTATCTTGCATCAATGCCGAAACAGTTGAATCGTACCCGTCCATTTGCTCACTGATCGCCAGAATGTTGTCTCGCACCAGCTTTCCCATATTGGATTTTCCATCGATCCGTGTTCCACCCATCATTTGTGCAGCGGGCAATCTTGCAAGTAACCGATCTTTTGGTAACTGAAGAACTGTTTTGGAAAAATTCTCCCCTAATTCGAGTAGATAGGGATGTGTGCTGTCATAGACACCGATATCGCCTGGATTCAGAACAGACCTATTTCCGAATTGTGTTATGAACGATTTTTCTTTTCGTTGAAGGCTGAGCAAAAAATATTCGCCCGACGAGGCACGAATATCTCTCTTGCGGCGCACCACAGAGTGCATTGCACCCGAAACGTTCGAAATCGCGACGATCGAATGACGTGTGATGCTTAAATTACCTGAAAAACCCGATGTTCGCGGAGCCTCGCAGCCGAGTTGAACATAGCAATCGCAGACCGTCTCACGCCAAAAAGCGAAGCGGTCGCGCGGAGAGATATCCGCCGTAGAGTACTGGGCGGCTTGGTTCATGCTCAACGCTCAGCGGCCCCCAAAAACGTTCGGCAAGACTCCCAAAAAAGCAAGTTTTTTGGCCCATGCGCCTAAGCGTCCCGGCGCATAGGAGGGCAGATTCGTCCTATCGAGGTTTCAGTATAACGAGGAGTCAGGGACGATGTCTACACAGTTCAAAGTGGCGGCTGTTCAGGCTGAGCCATGCTTTCTTGATCTGGAGTCGGGCGTGGCGAAAGCCGAAAATCTGATCCGGGAGGCTGCTGCGAACGGCGCACAACTGGTCGCTTTCTCCGAAACCTGGCTGCCCGGATATCCTAACCATGTCTGGCTTGGTCCGGTCGCGTGGCAGATGCAGTTCGTCGGACGCTACTTCGACAACTCGATCGTCGCAGGTTCCGAGCATGAGAAGCGTATCGCCAAGGCCTGCCGCGACAACAACATCCAGGTATCGATGGGCGTCAGCGAACGCGACGGTGGTTCGCTCTACATAGCGCAGTGGCATTTCGACGAGACTGGAGAGGTCATCAATCGTCGCCGCAAGTTGAAGCCTACCCATGTCGAGCGGACGGTCTTCGGCGAGGGTGATGGGTCTGACTTGAATGTAGTCCAAACCAAGATCGGGCGGGTCGGCCAACTTGCCTGCTGGGAGCATCTGCAACCACTCTCTAAGTACGCGATGTACGCCCAGAACGAACAGATCCATGTCGCTGCTTGGCCTAACCTCGCTCTTTATAGAGGCGCGGCGTATGCGCTGGGACCGGAGGTCAACAATGGCGCATCGATGATCTATGCAGTCGAAGGATCGTGCTTCGTACTGGCACCCTGCGCTCTGGTCTCCAAGGAGATGCAGGACCTTCTGTGCGAAGGAAACCCCGAGAAGGAGGCGCTGTTCCCCGTCGGCGGCGGCTACACGGCGATCTATGCTCCCGACGGCTCGGAGATGGCAACCCGAATTCCGCACGATCAGGAAGGCATAATGTACGCCGACATCGACCTGCACATGATTGGCTATGCCAAGGCCGCCGCCGACCCGGCCGGGCATTACGCCAAGCGCGACAGCACGCGCCTTCTGATCAACCGCAAGCGCCAACGCCCGGTCGTGAGCTTCGACGACGCCCCCGGATGGGAGGAGCTTCGTCCCACGGAAGACGCCCAGGCCCAGGTCGCCGAATAAGGCCGCCGCCGCGCCACGTGCCGGTTGCCCGTGTGCGCGGCGACCATTGTTTGCTGGAGTAAGAGATGACCGAACAGACCCCCCCGATTCCGAAGCACGAGGACTTCTATACCGACGCCCAACGACGGCTGCAGGACGACAACGGCCACTCGAAACTCTCACACGCCGTGCTTCAGGCCATCGTGAGGGATGAGCTGGAAGACTACCACATCGAGTATATCGAGACGCGTGACTACTTCTTTCTGTCCACCGTAACAGCGGCGGGCGAGCCGACTGTCAGCTACAAGGGCGGCCCGGTGGGTTTCGTGAAGTCGCTGGGCGGCAACCGTCTGGTCTTTCCGAATTATGACGGCAACGGCATGTGGCTTTCGATGGGCAACATCGATGCGGCTAGCAAGGTCGGAATGCTGTTCATGGATTTCGAAACTCCATGGCGTCTTCGGGTGCAGGGCAATGCCAGACTCTCGAAGGACGCGGATCTGATGGCTCATTTCCCCGGCTGCAACATGGTTGCTGTGGTCGATGTGACCCGTGTGTTCCAGAACTGCGCCCGAATGATCCACAAGCACAAGCGGGTCGAGCCACATTCGGTCTATGTCCCGGACGCCGAAGGAAAGCAGCCCTTCCCGGCGTGGAAGCGAATCGCCCCACTGCAGGATTTCCTGCACGAAAACGATCGGGGCAAGGCCGAAGAGAACGGCGGCACGATCACCGAGGAAGAATACATGGCCAAGGTGACGAACGGAACATCCTGACCCGGACGTCCCGACGAACGTTTTGCCGGCAGAGCCGCGGCGAGTTGCGCCAAGGCAAGTGGCCCCGAGACGGCCCGCGCCTTGCTTGACGGCGGAACACTCGAATCGCTGGCCAGCAAGAATTCGACAACAAGGGAGACCAATCATGAACCTGAGAATGACGACGGCAGCAATGACCTGCGGATTGCTTGCCTTTGCGACAGCGGCCAAGGCCGACAGTGGCGGCCCGGTCTGCGGCCTGAACACCGGAGAGGCGGCCACCGGCGAACCCATCAGGGTCGGCGGGATCAGCGGCAACGCGCCGCCCGGTGACTTCTCGGGCGGCACGCGTGCCGCCGCAGCATACTTTGCCTGCGTCAACGCGAATGGCGGGATCCATGGCCGACCCATCGCCTACAGCGTCGGGAACGACCAGTGGAACCCCGAACTGGCCGGTCAGATCGCGAGCAGGCTTGTCGAGGACGAGGGCGTTGTGGCGCTCGTCGGCAATGGCTCGGTCGTCGAGATGGCCGTGAACGCAGAGCTTTATGCCGAACATGGCGTGATGGCGATGGCTTCGGGCTGCGCGATCTCGGAATGCTTTGAAAGCGCGAACATCGTATCGACGAACCAGGGTCCGCTGCCGTCGGGCATTGGTGCGCTCAGATTCGCGATCGAGGAACTTGGAGCCGAACATGCCGCCTGCATCGGCTTCAACATTCCCAACAACGGTGGCTGGGCCTGCGACTGGATGAACCGCTACATGGAGCAGCATGGCCTGCGCGGCACGTCGATCCTGATGGATCCGACAAGCGTGGATCTGAACGGGACTTACCTGCAAGCCCTGGCGTCCGGGGCCGACACGATCCTTCTGATGCTGCCCGCAGGTCCCGCCATTGGCCTTCTGGGTGTGGCCGAGGAACAGGCCGGGCGCGACATGTTCAACTGGGTTTCGCCCACGCCGCTCTACGAACCCGGTGTGACCGAGGTTCTGGGCGACTATTGGGACGGACATATCTACATCAATATCGAGCTGAACCAGTTCGACAGCGACGGGGCCGACAATCGCAACTGGATTGCGGTCATGGACGCCCATGGCCGGGACGGCGACCGGCGCGACACGTTCAGTCAAGCCGGCTATCTCTCGGCAAGGTTCTTTGTCGAAGCGCTGCTGGAACTCGACCCCGAGTCGATCGATCGTGCCAGCGTGACCGATGCCATCAGGGGCATTGTAGGCGCCGAGAGCGACCTTCTTTGCGGCCCCTTCTATGTCGGCGACGGAGATCGGCACATGCCCAACCACCGGGGGCGGATGGTCGTCCTGCGCGGCGACGCGTTCGAACTGGTGCGCAATTGTTTCGACATCGACACCGCCTATCTTGAACCGATCCTTGAACAGGAACGCAGACTGGGCCTGCGGGACTGACATCCTCCGTGATCTGCCGGACGGCGCCCTGCTCGCCGTCCGGCCCTTCAATTTCAGGAACACACCGCATGATGACGGTCTATGGCCTCTTTATGGTATCCGGCCTCGCGGTCGGATCGCTTTACGCGCTTGGCGGAATCGGCCTGGTCATATTGCGCCGTTCCACCGGATTTCTGAATTTCTCCTATGGTGCCATCGCTGCCTTTTCGGCAATGACGGCCTGGCAGATCAGCCAATGGGGTGCTCCCGTCCCTGTTGCCTGGATTGGGGCAGTGCTGACCGGTTTTGTCTTGTCTGTAACCTTTGGCTATGCTCTTGCGCCGCGCCTGTCGCACCGGGAACCCGCAATCAAGGCAGTCGCAACGCTCGGCTATTTGCTGATCCTTTTGGGATTGATGGGCCTTCTCTGGGACCACTCGCTTCGCAGGCTGGACTTGCCCACCGACAGGATTGCGGTGATGGTTCTGGGCGTGCGGGTAACTGTCACGCGGCTAATCGTTCTGGGACTGGCGATCTCTGCGGTAATCGCAATGATCGTTTACCTGGACCGGACACGCACCGGCCTGAACATGCGCGCACTTGCGGATAATCGCGGTCATGCTGCCTTGCTTGGCGTCCCTATCCTGAGAGTCGAAACGATCGCCTGGGGGATCTCTGGCGCAATGGCCGGCCTGACCGGCGTCTTTTTCGGCAGTCTGGTGCGGCTGGATCCTACCGTCATCACCTTCATGGTTATCCCCGCGCTGGCGGCGGCCATTTGCGGACGGCTGACATCGCTGCCCATGACCCTGATCGGCGGCCTCTTCATAGGCGTCGTCGAATCCATGCTTGCGCTTTTTCCGACGCTTTCAGCCTACCGCACCATGGCCCCTTACATCATCGCCGGATTGATCATTCTTTGGATGCAACGGGGCAATAAGCTGACGTTCGCGACAGGAGATTGAGCCTCGTGAAACCTAACTTTCGATCGGCCCTTGCACTCCTCTTCTTCTGTGTCGCAATTTTTGTATTGCCGCTGGTTCTCGGCGGATTCTGGATCAGGGCCTTCACATCGGCGGCGATTTTTGCGCTCGCCGCCGCGGGTGTCGGACTGGTCTATGCCCAGCTAGGGCTCATCAACCTCTCGCAGATCGCACTGATCGGTGTCGGCGGCTGGATCGCCTTGCGGCTCAACTTCGCGACCGATCTTCCCGTTTTTCTCCTTGTCGTCATCGCCGGACTGGGGACCAGCGCTCTCGGAGCCCTCTTTGCGTTGCCCGCGCTCAGGTTGCGCGGCCTTTATCTGGCGTTGGTCACCTTGATGGTCGCAGCGACGTTTCAGATACTCTTCAACGCCTTTCAATTCCCCAATGGAGGCAGTGGGTTCTGGGGCGTGGCCCAGCAATCGGGACAAGCCATGCGTCGTCCTTCAATAGCGACTTCCGACGCGGCCTATCTTGCGTTTTCGATGGTCTGGCTGGCGCTCGGCTTGCTGCTCATCGAAGCCCATAAACGCTCAGCACCCGGCAGGGCCTGGAAAATGATCCGAATGTCCGAAGCCAATGCAATGGCTGCCGGGATCAACGTGACCTGGTTCAAGATCTGGGCCTTCGCGCTGTCTGGTTTCCTTGCCGGCACGGCCGGTGCGCTTTTGGCCGGGGCGCTCAGGCAACTCGACGCGCGCAGCTTCACAGCGATCGAAGGCGTACTTCTGTTCGCCCTCGCCGTCGTCGGTGGTGTCTACTCATGGGTCGGCGCGGTTCTGGCGGGAGTTCTGTACAAACTGTTGCCAGCGCTCCTGAACAACCTGGGGGTTACATCGGACTTGGCCCTCATAGTCTTTGGCGTCGCATTGTTGCACGCGATCATGACGGCGCCGCGCGGCATCGCGGGTCAGTTCGAGGCCTTGTTTCAGAGGAAAGACAAAGCATGATCGACGTCGCCAACCTCACCGTGAAGTTTGGAGGCGTAGTCGCGCTCGACGATGTGAGTGTCCGCCTCACCGACGACGTGATCGGTCTGATCGGTCCAAATGGCGCAGGAAAGACGACGCTGATAAACGCATTCTCGGGTTTTGCGCCAGTGACTGGAGGAAGGATCCGAAGCAATGGCCGCGATCTGCTGTCGATGCCGCCGCACGCACGGGCGCGCTGGGGCCTCGCCAGGTCCTTTCAGGCGGTGCAAATCGTGCCGGACCTGACGGTCCGGGACCATCTACAGGCCGTGCTAGACGGCAAAGGGATGCCGAGATCCGACCGCGCCGCTGAGATCGACCGTGTACTTGAATTTCTCGAAATCGCGGAACTGCGGCAACGCGAGGGGCGCTTTCTGAACCAGTTCCAAGCTCGGATGGCGGAGATCGGAAAATGTCTCGTCGGCGGTCCGCGCATGGTATTGCTGGACGAACCGGGCGGGGGTCTGAGCGAACGAGAAATGGTGTGTCTTCGCCGGGTCATCACCCGAATTCACTCGGAGTTCGGGGCTCAGGTGTTGTTGGTCGATCACGACGTGGACCTGATTCGAGATGTCTGCTCGGTCACGGCAGTGCTCGACTTTGGCAAGTTGATCGCTTTCGGAGCGACCGCCGACGCCCTTGCAAACGAAGTCGTGAAGGCGGCTTACTTCGGGAGGTGACAACATGGCCTTGTCCATCCGCGACCTGACCATTCAGTCCGTAACCCGGCGGGTCGTCGACGGCGTGTCCCTCGATGTGTCCGAAGGTCAGATCGTGGTCCTTCTTGGCCCGAATGGCGCGGGAAAGAGCGAGCTGGTTCTTGGTGTTGCCGGGGTGCTACCAAAGGCGGGCACGATCAGGCTGGCTAAGGCCGACCTATCTGCGGCCACCCCGCAAATGGTCCGTGCGGCTGGTATCGCAGCAATACCCGAAGGTCATCAGACGCTCGCGGGCCTTTCGGTTAGGGACAATCTGCGCGCTGCTGGTCCACATTTGTCCAATGCCGATCTGGCGATGCAGATCGATTACGCGTTGGGTGTCTTTCCGGAGCTTGCCAACATGCTTGATCGGCGTGCGGGCACGCTCTCTGGCGGGCAGCAGCAAATGGTGGCGATCGCCCAGGCACTTGTCAGCAAACCGCGCGTTCTGCTGATAGATGAGATGTCGCTCGGCTTGGCGCCCGTCGTCATCGAGCGCCTGGTCGAGGTCTTGCGAGGACTGCGGGCGGATGGCCTCGGTATTCTGTTGATTGAGCAGTTTACCAAACTCGCGCTGGAAATCGCGGACTACTGCCATGTAATCAGTCAAGGCAGGCTTCAGTTCTCTGGTGAACCCAGCGAACTCCTCGAGGACAAAGGCCGCCTGGAGCGTGCATATCTGGGATGAACTCACTCGTTGCTTCGCGATCATGGGAGCGGACAAGACGGTGCTGTCGAGCGTATACACACTGGTCTTGAAATTCCTTGCCCCAATTATTGATCAGGCTTAGAGCAGCCTGGGCGACTTGGCGAGAGCACCGATATGGGTCTGCTTGCAGTGATCACGGTTCCGGCAATGGCGCTCCGTCGCTAAATGATCGCGGACCAATGCAAAGCTCTACTACGCTAGCTTGTGCCGGAACCGCGACATAGCAGGCTCTCATGTTCGCAATGGCAACCGCGGATTCAGATCAGGCCCATCCGTATGGCCAGAATCGCGGCGTGATGTCGGTTCGCAGCCTCGAATTTCGTGACGATCTTGTTGAAGTGGTAGTTCACAGTCGCAGATGAGATCGTCATCTGGTCCGCAATCTGTTCCGTGGTCAGCCCGTCGGCAGCCCATTTGAGGCATTCCAGTTCGCGTGCCGTAAGCTCGATACGGTGCTGCGATTCATCGCGGTCATGAAGCAGACTGAGGACCCGGTCATGGAGTTGCAGCCCGAGCAGGTAGACCACATGCCCTGATCTGCCCATCGCGTCGATGAGTGCGTCTTCCTTCCGGGCCGCGACGGAAAAAAGGCCGCATTCCCCCCTGCGACCGGCAATCGGGATCGAATAGCCGTAGTTGATCCCGTAATCCCCGGCCTCATGAAAGACTTTCTTCTGGGACTTGCGATAGGGCTGCAAGAACCCCCGGTTGTTCCAGAAGAAGGGAAGCCGAGATTGCCGCCCGACCGTAGCCACCGGGTCATAGTGAATATAGAGCTTTTCCTCGTAGCGCTGCCGCCATTCTGCAGGGTAATTCGCGATCAGTTTCGTGCACTGTCCAGCGCCGTCCAGTTGCAGATAGGAAAAATACGTGTGCCCCTGTGTCCGTGCGACATCGTGAAGGATGTCGCAGACGCGCTCTAGGTTCTGCGCTGCCGTGAAAGGGTTTTCCTGCAGGTGCATATCGGGTCGCGCTATGCGGGGTAACCGTCCCCTGTTGAGCATCCGACTATACCCCATGCAGCGTGGTCCACAAAGGCCTCAATACTATGACATCTGTTAGTTCCCGCCCGCCAGGCGTCTGTGGTTTGCTGCCGTGCACCACTGGACGATCTTGCATGCATCAGAATGGGGAGTTGGGAACAATGAATCGCACTTCACTGGCCGCGCTGGCCTTCACCACAGCGTTGTGCGGCAGTCTTGCCGCCCATGCCGACACAGTGCGGATCGGCTTGCTGGCCCCGCTCACCGGGCCTGCTGCGGCCGATGGCGAGGAATTCGTACGCGGCGTCGAATGGGCGATCGAGGAAGCAAACGCGGCAGGCGGCGTTGCCGGCTATACTTTCGAGCTGGTCGTGGCCGATGTGCGCGACCAGTCTGCGGCCAATGTCTCGAGCGCCGCCGAGCGGCTGCTGGGCACCTCCGGGGTCGAGGTGATCCTGACGGGCTATGCCAGCCTGACCATGTTCGAGGTCGAACTGATGGCCGAGGCGGGGATGCCTTACATTGCTGCTGGTCCTTCGCCGAGCTTCGCCGCGATCACCACCCAAAACATTGAGGACTACTGGTGCTGCTGGTCCTACACGGCATCCTTCACAGGCTATGAGACCGATGTCATGCCCGCGGTCGAATCGCTGGCCGAGCGCGGGTTGATCACGCTGCGGGATCGCTCGGTGGCGATCATCTCGTCCGACAATGCCTATTCGCGCACGATCTCGGAGGGGATGAAGGTCTCGTTCGAGGAGGGCGGTTGGAACATCGTCGTCGACGAGATGGTGCCCTTCGGCGAGGTCGGCGACTGGCGCGCGATTCTGGCGCGGGTCCGCGAGACCCAGCCCGATCTGGTCATCAACACCGACTATCTGCCCGGCAACTCGGCGCTGTTCCTCAACCAGTTCCTCGATGCGCCCACGGACTCGCTGGTGTTCCTGCAATACGCGCCCTCGGTTCCGGAATTCGTGCAACTGACCGGCGAGAATTCGGTGGGCGTGCTTTACAACCTGATCAACGCGCCACTCGACAGCGAGGGCTGGCCGCGCGGGCAGGAACTGATGCGCGCCTACGAGGCTCGTTTCGGCATGGAATCGGGCGTCTATGGTGTCGGGCTCTACGAGATGGCCAATCTTTATTTCGAGGCGCTGGCCGAGGTGGGCGACCCGACCGACCGGCGCGCCATCGCCGCCGCCATCGGCGTGATCCAGCGTCCGACCGTTGCGGGCAATCTGGAGTTTGACCCCGAAACCCATGTCGCGCTGCAAAGCAATGACCACATACCGGTGTCCTTCTGGCAGTTGCAGGAAGGCGGCGCGCGGGTGCTGATCGAGCCTGCGGCCTATGCCAACGGCGAGTTCTTGCTGCCGCCCTGGATGTCACAGTGAACTCCCGCCTGGCCGCCGGGTGATCAGGCCCGGTGGCCCTTTTGCATGCTGCGCAGCGGACGCCCCCATGAGCCGAAATGACATGACACCTCACGCCCCGATCCTGACGGTCTCGGGCGTCACCAAGAGCTTCGGTTCCTTGCGCGCTGTCGATGACGTGAGCTTTGCGATCGCGCCGCGCGAAATCCTTGGCATTGCGGGGCCCAATGGCAGCGGTAAGAGCACGCTGTTCAACGCAATCACGCGCATTCCCTTCGCCATGGACAGCGGCACAGTCGTGCTGGAAGGCGCGCAGGTCCAGGGTCTGTCTGCGCATCAGCTTGCCGCACGCGGCCTCGCACGGACCTTTCAGCGCGAGGCCGTCTTTCCGACGCTCTCGGCGGTGGACAATGTCCTGCTGTCGGTCGAGCAGACCGGGCGCGGCGGGTCTTTTCGCCGCAATGTGCTCCTGGCCGAACAGGCGCTCGATATCGTGGGCTTCCCGGCAACGCTGCACAACTGGGCCGCGGCCAACCTGCCGGTCTTTCTGCGCAAGCTGGTGATGATTGCGGGCGCCATCGCGCTTGACCCCAAAGTACTGCTGATGGACGAGCCCGCCTCAAGCCTGACGCCCACCGAGATCGACCGCTTGCGTGGGCTGATCTTGCATCTGCGCCAGATGGGTCTTGCAATTTTGCTGATAGAGCATGTGCTGGAACTGCTCACGGGCGTCTCTGACCGGCTGATGGTACTCGATCAGGGCCGTGTGATTGCTATGGGCGATCCGTCTGAAGTCGTGCGAAATCCGCAGGTGATCGAGGCGTATCTGGGGGCTGCGGCATGACTGTGCCCCTTCTGGAGTTGCGCGACCTGTCGGGCGGTTATGACCCGATCAAAATATTCGAGGGCGTCGATCTGGTGATCGAGGCGGGCGAGAGCATCGGCATTTTTGGCCCCAACGGGCATGGCAAGACCACGCTGATGAAGACCATCTCGGGCGTGCTGGAGCCATGGTCTGGCGATGTGATCTTTGCGGGCGAGCGGATGAACCGCGCGAGCGCGCGCGGCAGCAGGCGGTTCCGCAACTTCAACTATGATGCCGTGACCCGGCGGCGGATGGACCCCAAGCGCGTTGCCCGCGCGGGGCTGATCCATGTCGCTCAGGGCAATCTGCTGTTTCCCGAGATGACCGTGGCCGAGGTGCTGTCCATCGCGCCGCTGGCCAGCGGCGGTCGTAATCTTCAGGGCGCCGATGTCCACGCGCTGTTTCCCCGTCTGACCGAGCGGCGCGGGCACAAGATCCGCTATCTCTCGGGCGGAGAGCGGCAGATGGTGTCGATTGCGGTCGGGCTTCTGGCGGCACCGCGTCTGCTGATCCTCGACGAGCCGACACTTGGCCTTTCGCCCAAGCTGCGGGCCGAGCTTTGCGCCTCGATCGGGGCGATCCGGGGTCTTGGCGTGCCGATGATCGTGATCGATCAGGATGTCGGCTTTCTCACAGCGCTGATCGATCGACTGTATCTGTTCGACCACGGCAGGATTGCGCGAGTATTGCCGAAGGCGGACATCCCCGACCACGACACGCTGATGACAATGCTCTTCGGCGAGGCGCTGACATGATGAGCATGGACACATTCATGGCCGTCGCCACCGGCGGGCTGGTGCTGGGCGCGATCTATGCGCTGATGGCGGCGGGGCTGGCTGCGGTCTGGACGACGCTGGGCATCTTCAACTTCGCGCATGGGGCCTTCATCGCGCTTGGGGCCTATCTGGGCTGGCAGATTGCCGCGACCCAGGGCGCCGGGCTGGGGCTGGTGGCTGGAACGTTGGGCGCGGTGCTGGTGATGTTCGCGTTCGGCATCCTCGTGCATATGGCCCTTGTCCGCCCGTTCGAACGCCGCGCCGATATCGTGACCGCGAGCGTGATCACCACACTGGCCGGGGCCGCCATAATCGAGAGCGCGATCAACCTGATCTGGGGGCCACGGTCGCGCCAGATGCCGCAACTGGTGCGTGGCGAGGTCGATCTGGGCCTTTTGCGCATCCCGCAAAGCGATCTGGTGCTAATTGTCGTGGTGGCCTGCGTTCTGGCCGCCTTGGGCTGGTTTCTGGGCCGCACCCGCGCGGGCCGCGCAATGCGCGCCGTTTCGCAAAACCGCCAGGCTGCGGAGTTGATGGGTCTCGATGTCCCGAAACTTTACGCCCTTGCCTTCGGCATATCGGCGGCGCTGGCAGGGCTTGCGGGCATCTTCGTGGGCGGCTTGCGCTTCATGACGCCGACCATGGGCACGGACCCGCTGATGAAGGCGCTGATCGTTGTCATCCTTGGCGGCATCGCCCGCTTTACTAGCCCGATCTACGCGGCCTTTCTGGTCGGCATGGTTGAGAGTTTCTCGAATTACCACGTCGGCCTCTATTGGACCCCGGCGGTACTGTTCGCGCTGATGATCGTCGTGCTGTTTCTCAAGCCATCGGGCCTCTTCAGTCACCACCAGAGGACGCTCTAGATGCGTTACGACCCCCCGTTTCACCGGACCAACGGGCTGATCCCGGCGCTGATTGCGCTGGCCGGACTGATCGTGCTGCCCTTCGTGTTTGAGGCTAGCTATATCCGCCACCTTCTGATCCTCGCCTTCGTCTTCGGCATCGTCGCGGCGAGCTGGGATCTGAGCCTCGGCTTCGGGGGGCTGTTCAACTTCGCCCATGTCGCGCTGTTTGCGGTGGGGATCTATACCTATGCGATCCTCGCCAAGACGTTGGGAGTCAATCCGTGGCTCGCGGTGCTGGCGGCAGGGCCGGTTTCCGTGCTTGTCGCCACGCTGATTGCCCTGCCGGTGCTGCGGCTGGATGGTATCTATGTGATCCTTGTGACCATCGCCTTCTCGCAACTGGTCTATCAGATCATCATCAGCCAGTCGGGTGTGACCGGCGGCACCTCGGGCATGGTCACGCTGCCGCCCCTGCGTATCGGCGACTACCGGCTGACCAGTGACGGGCGGATGGGGTATTACTATGTCGCCCTCGCCCTGCTGGTCGCGGCCTGTGCCTTCCTGCACCTGCTGATTAGATCGCGGCTCGGTCGTGCGATCATCGCCATGCGGGATGCGAAATACCTTGGCATCGCGCGCGGTGTGCCCGAGGCTCGTACCCGCGCGCTGACACTGGCCGCAAGCGGGCTGTTCACGGGGCTTGCGGGGGGCTTCTACGCCTCGTATGTCCGTGTGGCCTCGCCCGATATCTTCGGGCTTGGTTCGCTGACGCTGGTGCTGTCGATTCTTCTGGTGGGCGGGCTCGGCACGATCTGGGGGCCGGTCATGGCGGCCTTCGTGATCATCCTTCTGTCCGAGGCGATGTCTGATCTGGGGCCGTGGCGCGACATCTTGATTGCCATGCTTATCATCGCCGTGATGGTGTTCTATCCTGGAGGGCTCTGGGGTGTGGTGCAGGAGGTGCGCGAGGCCGTGGCGACGACGCTGGCGGGCCTGCGCGCACGCTGGCGCAGGCAGACAGGGCGGGCCGCGCGCGAGGCGCGGATGGGCGCGCCGGAGCAGATGATCCTGACGCGCCATGGCCGGGTCGCGGTCAGCGAAACCGGCGGCAAGGGCCCCGCAATCCTGGCCATTCACGGCAATTCCGCCTGCAAGGAAGCCTTCTGCCGCCAGTTTGCCGCCCTGCGCGAAACGCACCGCCTGATTGCCTTCGACCTGCCCGGGCACGGCGTCTCCGACAATGCCGACCCGGAAGAAGCTTATAACGTGCCCGCCTATGCCGATGTGGCCGAGGATGTGCTGGCGGCACTCGGGATCGAGACACCCGTGATTCTCGGCTGGTCGCTGGGCGGCTATGTCGGGCTGGAACTGGCCGCGCGCGCACCGGATCGCTATGCAGGGCTTGCGATCACCGGGACCGCGCCACTCAACATCGTGCCGGATGATTTCGCGCGCGGCTACGATGCCTCAAGCCATCTGGTGCTCGCGGGCAAGCAGTATTTCACCAGCGCCGAGCAGCACGCCTATGCGAGTTCCGCCACCGCACCGTTGGCACCAGACTCGGCCTTTATGCACCGCAACATAAACCGCACCGACGGGCGCACGCGCTATTACATGATCACCCGGTTGGGTGTCGTGGACTGGCCACGCCAGATGCGGATGCTGCGCGAGGGGTCGGTACCTTTCGCCGTGCTGAACGGGGCGGATGATCCATTTCTGGATCATGCCTATATCCGCAGCCTCGGCTATGGCCGCATCTGGACCGGTGCGCCCCATGACATCGCCCAGGGCCAGCACGCCCCCTTTTTCAACCGCCCCGAGGCGTTCAACCTTGCATTCACTACCTTCATGGACTGGGCGCGCAGCGCGGCGCGACCGGACGTGCGGGCCAGCGCCTAAGACGAGTATCATGCGATATATCAGCACCCGTGGTCACGCCCCCGAAGTGGGGTTCGAGACGGCCATTCTGGACGGGCTCGCTCCGGATGGCGGGCTTTATGTGCCCCGTCATGTCATGCCCTTCTCGGCCCCGGAACTGGCCGCCTGCCGCAGTGAGAGCCTGACTGCCCTTAACGCGCGCATCTTCGCGCATTTCGCCGAGGGCGCG
The DNA here is from genome assembly GCA_007125415.1 of Roseovarius sp. Lineage (GTDB taxonomy): Bacteria > Pseudomonadota > Alphaproteobacteria > Rhodobacterales > Rhodobacteraceae > Roseovarius. The sequence goes on along the minus strand of SLDH01000305.1, from coordinate 2,049 downwards.
CCGGTCGAACCGCTGCTGGCCCATGCGCATGACCGCTTCACCCATCCCGCGATCACGCCGCTGGTGCAGATCGACCGAGACCGCTGGGTGATGGAACTGTTCCACGGCCCCACACTGGCCTTCAAGGATCTGGCAATGCAGGCGCTGGCCCCACTGATGGGGCATTTCCTTGCCCGCGCGGGCCGCCATGCCACGATCCTCGGCGCGACCTCGGGCGATACAGGGGGCGCGGCGTTGGCGGGCTTTGCCGATGTGCCGGGGGTCGAGGCGCTTTTTCTCTACCCCGAGGGTGGTGTCTCGCCCTTTCAGGCAGCACAGATGCAGGCGCTGTCACGCCCCGGCCTGCGCGCTGTGCCGGTCAGGGGCAGTTTCGACGACTGCCAGCGCATCGTGAAATCCATCCTCGCCGGTGCCAAAGCCCCTGCGCCGCCCGGACTGACTGCCGTGAACTCGGTCAACTGGGGCCGCATCCTTGCGCAATCGGCCTATTACGCGCGTGCCGCGCTACTGTTGGGCTCGCCGGATCGGCCTGTGCATTTTGTCGTGCCCACTGGCAATTTCGGCAATCTCTATGCCGGGTTGCTGGCGAAGCGGCTGGGCTTTGCCGTGGGGCAGTTGGTGGTGGCGACCAATGCCAATGATAGCCTGCACCGGATCATCGAGAACGGCACCGCGGCGCGCGCCACGGTCGCGCGCACGCTAAGCCCGGCGATGGACATTCGGGTGCCCTCCAATCTCGAACGGCTGATTTTCGATCTGGCAGGGGATGCTGGCGCCGCGCAGGTCCGCACGCTATACACAGCGGACAGCCTGACGCTGCCCCCCGCCATTCACCAGCACCTGCGCGCCCTGCTGCGCAGCGAGAGTGTGAGTGATGCGCAGACGCTGGCCCGGATTCGCGAGACCGAGGCACGAGCCGGCTATGTGCCTGACCCGCATACCGCCGTCGGGCTTGAGATCGCTTGCCGCGTCGAACTTCCACCGGGCGAGGTGGTGACACTCGCCACCGCGCATCCGGTCAAGTTCGCGGAAACCGTCACTCAGGCGCTCGGCGCGTTCCCCGCGCATCTGAAGATGCATGCTAAAGAGGCAGTGTCAGCGCCACCAGCTATCCCGCCGGATGAGGCGCAGGTTCGCGCCTTGCTTGCCGACGCTGCACTGGTCTGAAATCCTGTGACGGGGACCCAACCTTTTTCATGCAGTGTCAGAGCATGTCTCTCGGAAGTGGATTCCGGTTTCGAGCTTTTCGACATGCGATAACAAAAAGATAGAGGGGGTCGCGTGAATAGAGTGAACGCGGGCACACTCTGAGCCATTACCCGAGGACGTCCATGCCGACACGCTTTTTATGTGATATCCGCGCCACGCTGGCGCAGATCGAGGCCGACGGGCTGCACAAGCGCGAGCGCGCAATCCGCTCGGCGCAGGGGGCGCGCGTGCGGGTGAACGGGCGCGAGATGATCAATCTTTGCGCCAACAACTATCTGGGCCTGGCCGATGATCCGCGCCTGATCGCGGCGGCCAAGGCGGCGATGGATGGGCACGGTTTCGGCATGGCCTCGGTTCGCTTCATCTGCGGCACGCAGGATCTGCATCAGGCGCTGGAGGCGCGGCTGGCGACTTTCCTTGGCCATGACGATGCCATTCTTTTCGCCGCCTGTTTCGACGCCAATGGCGGGCTGTTCGAGCCGCTTCTGGGCTCGGAGGATGCGGTGATTTCGGACGCGCTCAACCATGCCAGCATCATCGACGGCATCCGCCTGTGCAAGGCGCGCCGCTACCGCTATGCCAATGGCGACATGGATGATCTGGCGCGGCAACTGGCTGCGGCGCGCGCTGAGGGCGCGCGCCATGTGATGATCGCCACGGATGGCGTGTTCTCGATGGATGGCTATTTCGCGCCGCTGCCGGAAATCCGCGCGCTGGCTGATCGGCATGAGGCGCTGGTGATGGTCGATGATTGCCACGCCACCGGCTTCATCGGCCCGCAAGGGCGCGGCACGCCCGCCCATTTCGGGGCGCGCGCCGATATCGTCACCGGCACCTTGG
>SLDH01000161.1 GCA_007125415.1 Roseovarius sp. | reverse complement strand
GACGCCAATGTGATCAGCGCGGATATTCTCGCCACCAACGGCGTGATCCATGTGATCGACAAGGTGTTGATGCCCTGATCGCCTGGCACACGCCCGGTTTTTCGGCCCGGCAGAGGTGATCTGCCGGGCCCTTTTTTTGCCCAACCCTTCTGGACCATCTGCCCGGACCGGCAGAATCACGCGGTTTTTGGCCTCTGTCAGCGGTAGGTTCTCGCCTATCGCGGATGTTTGCCTGTTGAAATCGCGCCTTTTGGCTTGGTTCTGCGCAAATGCGGGCGGCACTCGGATTCCCTGTCATTCGGACCAGTGCACTCATATTTTCGAAGCCAATCGAAAGGAGGAGACCATGTATAACTTTCATGATGAAACCCAGCGTCGTTCGCCCCAGCAGATGGGCTATGAGAATTCGGTCGGGTCGGCATCGACCCGGGGCAGTCTGATCGCGCTTCTGGTCGTCGTGGTCCTGCTCGGCGGGCTCGTCGCGCTCAGCAGCTTCAACACCGGAACAATCACCGAGGAGAACGGCGCTACCGCCCCGGCGGCTACGGATGGGCAAGCCACCAATCCGCAAGCCGGCACCGGCATCGTCGTCGAGTGATGCGGCACTGACAGGGCTTGGCGGCGCAGCACCGGACGCTGTGCCGCCAGGCCGCCGCCACGACAACTCAAGGCTTGCGGGCGAAGAGCCCCGAGAGCGCACGTTTCACCACACCGGTCACCGATGGGCGTCGCCCTTGTGCAAAGGGCAGTGGACGACAGACTTCCATCGCCGCAATGCCCACCCGCGCCGTGAGCGCACCGTTTACGATGCCCTCGCCAAACCGCCGCGAAATCTTCGAGAGCACGCTGCCGCCCGCCACCGAGCCGATAAGGTCATCCCCCACCGCCACGGCCCCTGTCGCCACAAGATGAGTCATCACTGCCCGCGCCAGTCGCCAGCTTCCCAGAGTGCCGGACCGACCGCCATAGATCTCGGCGATCCGGCGGATCATCCGGAGATTTGCGGTCAGGGCGACAACGACATCCGCAAAGGCCAGCGGCACGAGCGCTGTCACGGTGGCCACCTGCCGCGCCGCAGCCTCGATCTCGCCTATGGCGGCGGCATCGAGCGGCGCCAGCAATTCCGCTTCCACGAGTGCCAGCAGACCGCCCGCATCGAACTGGTCGGCTGCGTAATCCTTCAGGCGATCCCGACCCCAGCGCGTGTCCTCCCGCCCCTCATAGAACCGCAGCAGCGCGTCGCTCACCTCGCGTGCCGCAGCCAGATCTTCCCCGCTCACCGCGGTCTCCGCTGCATGATGCAGCGTATCGATTCGTGACAAGCGCGAGAACGCCGATACCTCACGCGCCCCGATCGCCAGCAGCACCAGGGCAAGAGCGGCGATCAACCCGCTCACCGCGTAGCCGAGCACCGGCATCCGGGTGATCAACCCGGTCACGAAATCCCATGCCGCCACGGAGATGGCCACGCCGAGGATGGCCAGCAGCAACCCCCAGAAGCACCGGCCAAGCCAGGAGGGCCGCCGCGCCGCCAGTGTGGCGAGCGTCTGCATCGCGCGGCCTTCGGGCGTGGGAGCGGCCTCCGCTTCGGGTACAGGCGGCACGTCGGACGGGCCTTTCGCGCGGGGCTTGCCCTCCAGGTCGATCAGAACCGGGCCTTTGCTCATGTCGCCTCCCAGATCATCAGGATATCCGGCAGGTCTTCGTCATTTCCCATGCCCCTGCCACAAAGCACCTCCTCGAAGCCCTGCGAGGCGTAGAATTGCCGCGCTGCCGTGTTCTGGGCCAGAACCCAGAGCTCCAGCCGCGCGCGGCCCCTCTTGGCCTCGTCCAGCAAGGCGCGCCCCAGCCCCTGCCGGTGCCATGCCGGATGCACGTAGAGCGCATGAATGTAGCACCCATCACGGGCGATGAAAGCGGCCCCCGTAACCTGCCGGACCCATCCGCGCCGGATGATCCGCGCCATGAGCGCCACATCCACCCGTCGGGGGCGCGTGGAGGGCAACCATGCGGTGTGCCGGGTGAAGGCCCAGAGCACCCCCAGGAGCTGCGGCATATGCCACAGTCTGGCGCGGACCGGCGTCACAGCCGGTCCCCGATCAGGAACTGCAGCGCATGGTCCAGCCTGATATGCGGCGGGCCGTTACCGGGCCTGAGCTCGAGCCGGGAAGGCGCGAAGGACATGACCTTGTAATCCGCATCAAGCCACGCCTCTGCGCCTTCGCGCGCGGGGGCCAGAAGGCGCATCGGGTCGTCCGGCAGTTCGCCGGGGTAGAATGCCGCCTGCCTGCCATTTTCCAGCAAGGTGCCACGCACGCAATCGAGCGGACGGCCATGATGCTCGATCGTCTCTTCGGTCGTGGCGCGCAAGGCGGCGATGGCCATGGATCGTGTCTCGGCACCGGCGAAATCCGCCCGGGCCCGCGCTTCATGTGTGAGTGCTGCCATGATGGCCTGCAACCTGCCGTGCTGCGTGTGATGCAGATGATCCGCCTTGGTGGCAGCAAAGAGGATCCGCTCCACCCGGCGCCCCATGAGCAGACGGGTGAGAAAGGCGTTGCGTCCGGGCCGGAAGGCACCCAGTGTATCGGCCATTGCACCGCGCATGTCCTCCACCGCCTGCGGTCCCTGATGGATCGCGCCCAACGCATCGATCAGCACCACCTGCCGGTCGATCCGCGCGAAATGATCCCGGAAAAACGGCTTGACCACGCGGGCCTTGTACGCCTCGAAGCGCCGCTCCATCTCCCGCCAGAGGCTGCGGCGCGATGGGGCCTCGGGCCTTGGAAGGGGCGCAAAGGTCAGCACCGGCGATCCGGCAAGCTCACCGGGCAGGAGAAAGCGACCGGGCGTGCAACGGTAATATCCCGCTTCCCGGACCGACCGCAGACACGCCACATAGCCCTGCGCCAGCGCCTGCGCCGCCGGCTCCTCGAAGGCGGCCTGCGCCTCTGCCTCCCGAGCCTGCGCGATGTAGGGCGCAGCCTCCTGACGGGATTTAAGCCGCCTCAGCGCCTCGGTCGCCCATTCCGCATAGCTCTTGTCGAGCAACGCCAGATCGAGCAGCCATTCCCCCGGATAATCCACGATATCGACATGAACGACACGGGGCCCTTGAAGCCCACCAAGCAGCCCCGAGGGCCGCACCCTCAAAGACAGCCGCAACTGCGACACCGTGCGCGTGCTCTCGGGCCAGGAGGGTACCGGCGCGCTCAGCGCTGCCAGATGCGCCTCGTAGTCGAAGCGTGGCACCGTATCATCCGGCTGCGGCTGCAGAAATGCCGCCGAGATCCGTCCCTCATGGGCTGCAAGAACCCCCGGCATGCGGCCCCTCTCCAGCAGATTGGCCACCAGCGACGTGATGAACACCGTCTTGCCCGACCGGGCAAGCCCCGTCACGCCAAGCCGGATGACAGGCTCGAGGAATGTCTCGGAAAGGCCGCTCGCAAGCCCGTCGACACGGCGTGTCAGCCCCTCTGCCATTCTGGAAATCACCACATCCGTGCCCTTCGCCTGCCCGCGGCTTGCCCGAACCGCCAGTCGGGGGCCAGCCCCCGGACCCCCGGAGTATTTCCGGCAAAATGAAGGATATGACACCTAGACTTCATTTTGCCAAAAATACTCAACATCCAAGACTAAACACTTGGCACGAAGGTTGCCAGAGGGGGAGGTCAGGGATTGTCCGAGGGGCGCGCCCGCGCTATAGCGCTGGCATGCCCAGATATGCATTGAAAGTCGAGTATCATGGCGCGCCATTTGCGGGCTGGCAAAGACAGTCTGATCGGCCGTCCATACAAGAGGCTATCGAAGCGGCTCTCGCAAAGCTCGAGCCGGGGCCTCATGTCATCGCCGGAGCCGGACGCACGGACGCGGGTGTGCATGCGCTGGGGCAGGTGGCGCATTGTGACCTTGGCAAGGCTTGGGAACCCTTCCGCCTGACCGAGGCGCTGAACCATCATCTGAAGCCCGCGCCCATTGCAATTCTCGCCTGCGCAGAGGTAGCGGCGGACTGGCATGCGCGATTTTCGGCCATCGAGCGCCGTTATCTCTTTCGCCTTCTGATGCGCCGCGCCCCCGCCACTCACGACAAGGGGCTGGTCTGGCAAGTTCAGCACGACCTTGACGCAGACGCCATGCGGGCCGCGGCGGCGTATCTTGTGGGTCAGCATGACTTCACCACCTTCCGCTCCTCGATCTGTCAGGCAGCAAGCCCTGTCAAGACGCTGGATGCGCTCGAGATCGTATCGGCCGAAGGCCGGTCAGGGCCCGAATTGGAGTTTCAGCTGCGGGCGCGCTCCTTTTTGCACAACCAGGTGCGCAGCATCGTGGGAACCCTCGAGCGTGTGGGCGCGGGGCGGTGGCGACCGGATGATGTGAAGCGCGCGCTCGAGGAGCGGTCGCGCGCCGCCTGCGGCCCGGTCTGCCCGCCACAAGGCCTGTACCTCGCTGGTGTGAGATATGCGGAGAACCCCTTTTCAGAGACATCCGAACCCGGTCAGGCGACGTGCCTGTCGCTGTGAAACTCACCCATTGATCCGCCTCATCCGCAGCGGTAAGACTGCGCCGAGCGGTCCCGTAGCTCAACTGGATAGAGCACCTGACTTCTAATCAGGATGTTGGGGGTTCGAGTCCTCCCGGGATCGCCAGGACAGGCCGGTTGTGGCCAGAAGAGTTCGACATAGCCTTTGGCCTGTCCGATCCGGGCCACCGATATCTCCCAGCCAGCCGCCCCCTTGACGCGCGCGCGGTGATGCTGTGATCTGCCCTGACGCGCAGGAAAGGCCCCCCATGCATCTCCCCGCCATCACCGGCACCGGGGTATTCACCCCAAGCGAGACGATCAGCAATGCCGAACTGGTCACGGCATTCAACGCCTATGCGCACCGTTTCAACGAAAGGCACGCGGCGGCCATCGCCGCAGGCGAGGTTGCGGCGAAGCCGCTTTCGTCTGAAGAATTCATCCTCAAGGCCTCGGGCATCGAAAGCCGCCATGTGATGAACAAGTCCGGCGT
>SLDH01000277.1 GCA_007125415.1 Roseovarius sp. | reverse complement strand
GCCCGGGCCGCGCCCGACCCTCCCCCCGGGAGGGCGCACTGCGACGTTGCAAAAAGCCCGACATTCGGAAGTATCTGGCGCCCATAAAGCACTGCAGCCCCGGCGTGGGACCGCGCCCACCCAGGGCCGGGCGCGGCCCTCCGCACATCGACCCGGCCATGGGAGAAGAACAGATTTCCTGCAAAGGTCCAGTCGATTTCCTTTTTTAGCAGCCTGCCTCGACCGATGCTGGCTGATTGAGTGGAACCGCCGAAAAAGGTGTGATTCCTTCAACCCCATCGAGGCTCGAAACACCGGCATTGTCCAATTTGCTTTGCTGGAACGAATAAAAAAACTTGCTTATCAAGGGCGGTGGCTTTGCGTTATGCTGAAGCCAGTGAAAAAAACTGATCAGACAGGGAGATATGAAATGACAGAGCTCGAACGCCTGCAGGCGCGCTACAGGGCCGGGGCCATGAGCCGCCGGAGCTTCATCCATACGATGGTGGCCGGGGGCATGACCCTTGCCACCGCGACCGGCATGGCCAATATGGCGCGCGCCGCCACGCCCAACCGCGGCGGGCACCTGCGCGTGGCCAAGGGGCATGGCCAGACCACGGACAGATGGGATCCGGGCAATGCCGAAAACGGCTACATGGTCAACCTGCTGCAAACCTTCCATGGCTACCTCACGGAAGTCGGCCCCGATGGCTCGCTTGTCCCCCAGCTTGCCGAAAGCTGGGAAGCGACACCGGATGGCAAGACCTGGACGTTCAAATTGCGCTCGGGCGTTACCTTTCACGATGGCAAATCGCTGGATGTGGAGGATGTGATCGCCTCGATCAATCATCACCGCGGTGATGATTCGACTTCGGCCGCCAAGCCGCTCCTGTCTGCGGTGACGGATGTGGTCGCCGATGGTGACGACATGGTGGTCTTCACCCTCGACACGGGCAATGCCGACTTCCCCTTCGTGCTGAGTGACTACCATATCCCCATCGGCGCCGCTGCCGATGGCAGGGTGGACTGGACAACCGGCAATGGCTGCGGGGCCTATCGCCTCGATAACTGGCAGCCCGGTGTCCGCGCCGATCTTTCACGTTTTGACGGCCATTGGGACCTTGCCAATCGCGCCTTCTTCGAGTCGGCCGAGTTGCACTCGATCACCGATACCAATGCGCGTACCAATGCCATGCTGACCGGTGAAATGGATGCGGTGGACCGGCTCGACCTCAAGACGGTCGATCGCATCAAGCAGGTGGACGGCATCAATGTGCATGCCGTCCCCGGCACCCAGCATTTTACCTTCGAGATGATGTGCGACACGGACCCCTTCACCGATGTCAACATGCGGCTTGCACTGAAATACGCCATCGACCGGCAGGACATGGTGGACAAGATTCTCTCGGGGTACGGAGTTGTGGGCAATGACCACCCCATCGGCCAGGGGCAGCGCTTTTTCAATACGGAACTGCCGCAGCGTGAATATGACCCCGATCGCGCACGTTACCACCTCGGGAAGGCCGGATTGGAGTCGGTGCGAATTAATCTGTCGGCGGCGGATGCCGCCTTTGCGGGGGCAGTGGATGCAGCCTCGCTCTTCCAGGCGACGGCGGCACCGACTGGGATTGATCTCAACGTCATCCGCGAACCCAATGATGGCTACTGGTCGGATGTTTGGAACGTGAAGCCCTTCACCGCGGTCTATTGGGGCGGGCGGCCCGTGGAAGACCAGATGTTCTCGACCGCCTACGAAACCGGTGTGCCTTGGAATGGCACCCGCTGGTCGAACGAGCGCTTTGACGAACTTCTGGTCACGGCGCGGGCCGAGCTTGATGAGGACAAGCGGCGGGACATGTATTTCGAGATGCAGGAGATCCTCAGCAATGACGGGGGCCTAATCGCACCGATGTTCGCCTCCTATGTGTTCGGCACACGCGAAAATGTTGTGACACCCGACGAGATGGGCTCCAATTGGGACATGGATGGCGAGCGCTGCATCGAGCGGTGGTGGTTCGCCTGATCCGAGGGGCTTTGGCTCCGGCGCGGCGGTGAATGGCCGCGCCGGAGCAGTTCAATAGGCCAGCGTGGCGGCGACGGCGCGCTGCCAGTCGCCATATTTTTGGTCACGGTCCTGCGGGAGCATGGCGGGTTCGAACTTTCGTTCGAGGGCCCAGCCCTTTGCAAAAGCCTCCCGGTCCGGCATCGCCCCCATTTTCATGCCAGCGAGCCACGCGACGCCGAGCGCCGTGGTTTCCAGCACATCCGGACGGTCGACCGGCGCGTCGGTGATATCGGCGAGAAACTGCATCGCCCAGTCCGAGGCGCTCAGCCCGCCATCGACCCGCAGGGCCGTCACGCCGGCCTCGGGTGCGGACCAGTCGGCGCGCATCGCTTCCAGCAGGTCGCGGGTCTGATACCCCACGCTTTCCAGTGCCGCGCGGGCCAGTTCGCTCGGGCCGGAATTGCGGGTGAGGCCAAAGATGGCCCCCCGGCTCACCGGGCTCCAATAGGGCGCCCCCAGCCCGGTGAAGGCCGGGACGAGAATGACCCCCTGCGCCGGATCGGCTTTCTTCGCCAGGTCCTGGGTCTCACCAGCCTCGCGGATCATCTTCAGCCCGTCGCGCAGCCATTGCACCACGGCACCCGCGACGAAGATCGACCCTTCCAGCGCATAGGTGGGTTTGCCGTCCAACTGATAGGCGATGGTGGTCAGAAGCCGGTTCTGTGAGCGCACGGGTGTGTCGCCGGTATTGAGCAGCGCGAAACAGCCGGTGCCATAGGTGGATTTCATCATGCCCGGCGCAAAACAGGCCTGCCCGATGGTGGCGGCCTGCTGATCGCCCGCGACACCGCAGATCGGGATGGCCCGCCCGAAAAGATCCGACCGGGCGGTGCCATAGACGGCGGCGCTGTCATGCACTTCCGGCAGCATCTGCAAGGGAATGTCGAGAAGCGTGCAGATCGTCTCGCTCCAGCGACCCTTGTGGATATCGTAAAGCATGGTCCGCGCAGCATTGGTGGCATCGGTTGCATGCACCTTGCCCCCGGTAAGCCGCCAGATCAGATAACTGTCCACCGTCCCGAAGAGAAGCTCGCCGCGCCGCGCCATCGCCCGCGCGCCCTGCACATGGTCGAGGATCCATTTGAGCTTCGTGGCGGAGAAATAGGGGTCGAGCAAAAGGCCGGTGCGGCTGGTGAAGATTTCCGCATGGCCAGCCGCCTCCAGCGCCTTGCATTGCTCTGCGGTGCGGCGATCCTGCCAGACGATGGCATTGTAAACCGGCTGGCCGGTCTCGCGGCTCCAGACCAGCGTGGTCTCGCGCTGATTGGTGATCCCGATGGAGATGATATCCTCCGCCGCGATGCCGCCACGCTCCATGGCTTCGCGGCAGGTGCCGGCGGTGGTGGCCCAGAGGTCATTCGGGTCATGTTCCACCCAGCCGGGTTTGGGGAAATGCTGCGGAAACTCCTCCTGGGCGCTGGCAATCGGTGCGAGCCTCGTATCGAACAGAATCGCACGGGTCGAGGTGGTGCCCTGATCAATGGCCAGTACGTACTTCATCTTCGCTCTCCACCCGGCCTTGCGATCTGGCGCGCTGCTGCTTTGCAGTGACAAAAGCGCAGGGCGGCCATGGGGCCGCCGAAAGCCTGCGGGTCGTCTCTTTCTGTCATTCACGCATCCTCCGCCCCTCTCTCATCTTTTTGCAAGAAACGAGCCTTCATGGAAGGGCGGAAATTATTCCTGTGGTTAGAGTGCTTCCCGGTCAGGTTGGATCACCTTCCCCTTGTCTTTGCCCCTGCGCGGAGCCAAGGCCGCAGGCCGCCGCGCATCGCTGGGCCGCCCGTCGCACCGGAGGTGCGCCCGCTTAGGATCGGTACGCCTGTGGCGTGACGGCCCGGCGATTTGGCAGTCATCAGCGCGCCGATCAGAGGTCTTGCGTATGTGGTGCCATAAATCGCCGCCGAACAACCGCCGGATCGCCGCATCGCGCTCTGGCCAGAAGCGTGGTTGCCCTGATCAGGTGGCGTGGCCTGCGATCTTCGGTCCGGTGGCGGTGTCGCGATAGGTGCGTTCGGCCAGCGGGGTTTCGGCAATGGCCTGTCTGATGCGGCTGATCAGCAGCGTCTCGGCCCGGCTCTGGCGTTTGCGCGGGTTGGTCACCAGAAAGATATCGACCGCCGGAGGATCATCATAGGGGGGCAGGCGCCACAAGAGCCCGTCGGCGGCATCGCGTTCCACCACGTGAATGGGCAGCGAGCCGATACCGAGGCCACACTGGATCATGCGGCGCACCTCCTCAAGCTGGGATGACCGCCCGACGATGTCGTAATCCAGCCCCCATTTGCTGCGTAAAAGGGCCACCGGGCGCAGCGCGTCATTGATGTCATCGGTATCGAAGGAGACGGTGGGAAAATCGCGCAGATCCGCCATGCTCAGCCCGCCGCGCCCGAAGAGCGGATGGGAAGGCCCGCAATAGAAGCCGAAAAACTCCCGATACATGTGCTCATATTCGACATCCGCGAAGCGGTGATTGACAAGACATATGCCAAAGCTCGCCTGCCGCTCGCGCACCGCCTGCACCACCCGGACGCTGGTATCGATGCGGATCTTGAAGTGGATCTTCGGATGCTCTCGGCTCAGCTCAGAGAGCGCCTCGTCCAGCAGCGGGGTCACCACATGGCTGGCCATCATGATGTTGATCTCGCCGGATATCTCGTCACCGGCTTCGCGGATCACCTCGGGCAGGCGCGCCACGCCGCCAAAAACATCGCTGCATTCCGCATAGAGCTGGCGGCCCGAGGCGGTCAGCCGGAAGGCGCCATGGCCGCGATCCACCAACCGGCAGCCAAGCTCCGTTTCCAGCCGCTTGAGCGCAAGGCTGACCGAGGGCTGGCCGCGCAGCAGCCGGTGGGCCGCGCGGGTGATGCTCTGCTCTTCGGCGATGACCATGAAGGTGCGCAACAGGTTCCAGTCAAGCGTGAAGGCGAATTTGCTGTCCGTGCCGTGTGCCATTAACCCAAACAATAGCGCTTATTCCAAGTAT
>SLDH01000177.1 GCA_007125415.1 Roseovarius sp. | reverse complement strand
CTGGCCAGCCGCATCCCGTTCTACCGCCTGCCAGAGGTGATCGAGGATTACGACCTGCTGGCGCATTCGAAACGCATCACGCTGTGGGAAAGCCTTCGTTGCGCGCGGCTTCACCTCTGGGACGAACAGCGCGGCAGGCTGCTCTCCTTCGCAGAGGCGCGCGCCAGCAGACCTTCCTGACCCCGGTCGATCCGTCAGGCAACAAGCACCGCCATCCGCACCGATTAATTCCCCGAATACCAATCTGGATCAGTCCCGCTCGGATGAGAACGGCGTAGATATCTCCTTGGCGGCAGACCATTCAGCCGTCGGACGTCTGTTACGAGTGATGGCAAGGCTTCCTGTTGGGTGGTAGCCGATCTCCGGTCCGCCCCGACGGGAAGCCTTGCCAGTTCGTACAGGCACTTGCAAAGGATCCATTCCATGGACTCGAAAACACCTGCACCCAACACCGCCGAGAAGATGAAGAGCGTCAAGGCAGCCTGCGACAAGGCAACTGCCGGTCCCAAGAAGGATTCGGCGATGAAGCATTTCCATGCCGCGGAAAAGGCACAGACGGAAAAGAATGACGTCGAATGCAACCGCGAACTCGACGCGGCCAAGCACGCGCTGGCATAACCTGCGGCGCGACGCAAACGGCGCCCCTCCGGCAGACCTGCCGGGGCGGCGCGTCCTTGTCGAGATAGCTGGTCGATAAAGCCGAAGATCATTTCCCCTGGAAAAAAGCGACAGACCTTACGTCGTGAAAATGCCGAATACCCCGAATTCATGTCCAAATCACCTGGGCCGAGGAAACAACATGCCGACATTACGGATAACGACCGTTCTCGCGATCCTTCTGATTGCCGGCGCTCTTCCCGTACGGGCACAAGATCGGCCAGGTACAACCTTCACTGTTGGTCTGGGCGCAGAATTCTCTCCCGATTACTTCGGCTCAAAGAGCAGGAGCCTCGGTCCGACCGGAGCTTTCGCGCTTCAGGAATTGATTCTGCCGGGTGGATTCGGCATCGGATCAGAGAACGCGCTGCCCACAGACCCCGGCTATGGTTTACGGGGGTCGTTCAGAATTGTCCCGTCACGCAAGGCTTCCGGCCACAGGGAACTGAAGGGGCTTGAAGATATTGATTTTACTTTAGAATTGGGTCTCGGATATTTCCACATTACGGAGTTCAGCCGAACCTTTGCCAGGATTCGCAGGGGATTTGGCGGGCATGGGGGCTGGGTGGCCGAGACCGGTATCGATGCCATCCTGCGGCCGAACCGAGGGTTGGTGCTGACGGCTGGTCCGCGCGCCAATTGGGGTGACGCCGAATTTTCCCGCACCTATTTCGGCGTCACCCCGAAAGAAGCCAAGAATTCGCAATACTCCTCGTTTCGCCCCGATGCCGGGCTTGTCTCACTCGGGATCGAGCTGGGCGCGCAGTACGACTTCGGGAATGGCTGGGGCCTGCAAGGTGCAGTGGGCTGGACCCGGCTGCAGAACGATGCTTCGCGCTCACCCATTACAAAACAGGGGATGCGTGACCAGTACGATGCCCGGCTGATTGTCACGCGCAGCTTCAGGCTGGGCTATTGATTGGTTTCGTGTCGACCCATCAGATGCCGAACTACCACACGCGAAATTCGACATCGATGGGCATTTCACCTCATGCTTGGCGTGGACGTCCAAGCGAAGGGCGCATGCGCCGTCAGGAATGAAGCCGAATCCGGGCCCCGCCGTCGCGGCGCATCACCGCAGCAACGGGCCGTCCTGATCGAGATAGGCGGTGTTGAACCCCGCAAGTTCCCGCAGCCTGTCCATATCGTCGAATGTCACCTGCCCCTTCTGTAAGGTGACAAGGCCCCGATCGCGCAGATGAGGTAGCACGCTGTTCACATGTACCGCGCTCAGCCCGAGCGCGTCGGCCAAGTGATACTGCGTCAGCGGGCAGGCGAAGCCGGTCTTGTCCCCAAGTCCCACAAGCATCAGCCGCGCCCCGAGCTCGAGCAACAAATGCGCCATGCGCTCCGCGGCCGTGCGGCGACCGATATTTACCAGATGTTCCACCACCATCTCCTCGTCCCGCGACGCGGCCCAGAGAACGGCGGTAGCCAGACGCGGCGCATGAGCGAAGGCATCGAAGATATCCGAGGCGAGCACCTCGGAGGCCTCGATGCGGGTGGCCGCCTCGATACTGTGATCGGCGGTGCGGAAGAGTATGCTGCGCAGGCCCAGAAAATCGTCAGGGATCTGGAAATCCACGATCTGGCGCTCACCATCGGGCAGCATCTTGTAAGACAGTGCCCAGCCCTCTGCGAGTATAAGGGCAGAGGCGTTCGGCTGCCCCTCATGGATCAGCTCGTCGCCGGGCAGGAAGGTGCGGCGGCGGCCATGAAACCGCGCCAATGTCTCGAGATCGACATCCGACAGGGTGACGAAAGCCGAGAGTTTTCGCGTCAACGGGCTGTCCTTGGTCATCAGCATCATTTCACCAATGGGAGTCTGAAAGGTTTGAATCACCGGTGCAAACAATCAGAAAAGGTGTTTCAGGCTAGTCTGCATCAGTCCGACACCTTGGTTAACGCCTAGACTCGCAAGACGTTCCAACCGGATCGGTTGGCCCTTTTTATCCCGACTTGAAAGCGAAGCTGACATGCCCCTTCCCGATGACACGGCCGGAACCGCTGCGCTGGCAATTTGCGAATCCTTGCTGCTGGCTCTCAATGATCACAACATCCTGCCCGAGCGCGAGATCGTCGGCATTCTCAAGGATGCCGCCGCGGCGCATGGGAACGCACCTGCAGGTGAGCAGGATGCGCTGCACGCCGCCGTCGCCAAGCTGATCTACGACATTCTGGCCGGCGGCAATTCGGTCCGACGTCGGTGAAGCCTTGCGCTGATGCAAAAGGTCAGAGGCGTCCGTTCAGAACCAGGACGATCAGTATCACGAGGATCAGGCTAAGCCCGCCGCTTGGACCGTATCCCCAGGATCGACTGTGGCCCCACGCGGGAAGCACGCCAACCAACGCCAGCACGAGCAGGAGGATGAGACTTGTACCAATCATGCGGCTGTCCTTTTCATGCATTGTGTATTGAGTGACCCTGCCACGTAGGGACTTCGCGGCAGGGCCATCCGGCAAGAACGCAAACCCTGACTATAGCTGATTTCGCCTCGCCGAATACTCGATCAAGTGTCGGGTGCACGTCTCGCAACACGCTCAAAGCCTGGCGGAGGATAACCTCCACTGCACTAACCTGCATCAGGCTCACCGACATCTCTTCGGGTAAAGAGTAGGCAACGTGTGGTTTCTACGCCCTGCTTTTTGAAAGGACGGTCCATGTACAAACTTGCTTTGTTCGCACCGGCACGATGGTTGCTCCACTTGGCGCAATGAAATCTGAGATCATGAGCTTTCTGATGAACCGATAGATCCGTGATGCTCTTGATCATCAGAAAGGCACGTGCGCCAAATGTCAGACGACCAAGTAAAGGTATATCGATCTCAACGCCCTCCAAACCTGTGGGCGGATGGTTTTCCACACTCGAGCACGGTTCGGTTCAGACACTGTTGCTGGCGGACTGGGCGATCGGTGCCCAGAGGGTTGCTGCAGGTGCCTTCTTGTGGGCAAGGCTGATCTTTTTCCTGTTGCGTGATCGCGTGATGCTGACCCGCCTCGGCCTCGGGGGATTCGTTGCTGTCGCCTTTCACCCGATAGGCATGGCCTGCGCGCCTGTCTGGGGGGTCGCTGCCGCGCTCGCAAGCTTCATGCCTATTCGCCTTACTGACGGTAGTCACGCTTGTTGTTGGCACCGTCTCTTTCGACGATCTGGTCATCGTTTTCATACCCTTTGCCGTAGTGATGGCGCTGAACGCGATCGAGACTAATGTGGTCACGCCCAAGATAATGGGGTCGCGCATCTGGATTGCGCCGATCGCCACACCGGCATTGATTGCCACGGCAACCTTCGCGCGACGGCTCAACACCACCGTGCGGTACGGCGGTGCCGTCCGACGATCCGGAGCCCTGTTGGGGGCCACTTGTCGGTCAAGGCCTGCTGTCGCGGATGAGCGTCGTGATCCGGCGGACGGCGACGCGGCGATTGACGCGTTCGGCCTGCTGCGTGGGGATTTTCAGGAACCGCTCGCCATAGCCCTGCACGACCATGTTCTCCGTCGGCACATCGAAATACTCATTCAAGGCGAGGGCCACGGATTCGGCGCGCCGATCGGAAAGCAGCAGATTGTAGCCCGGCTCTCCGATTGCATCGGTATAGCCCTCGATCAGAAAGAGTTCGGTCGGATCCTCGGCGATGACGTCGCGCATCAGAAGGCCCATCTGGCGCAATTGCTCGGCCTGCGAGGGCTGGATCGCCGACGAGGCGGTGGCGAAGGTGACGTTCCGGAGGTTGATCTCGGGGCTCAACTGTCGCACTTCGTTGATGTCGCGCACCTGTTGCAGGCTGAAGCTGCGGCCGATATCGCGCCGGTCGGCGGCAAGCAGGGCCGCACGCAGGCTCTCGCGGTCGCTGGCCGCCTGATAGTCGAAAGTGTCAACGGATGGTTCAGGCAGGTCACGCACCACCACCGGCGCAAAGGTCTGGGTGTCGTCGAACAGCAGATATTCGCGCCCGTCCGTCTCGATCAGAGCGCGCCTCAGCACGCGCCCATCGGAATCGCGAATAGTTGCGATCTCGGTGCCATCTGCGCGGATGACATTCGTTCGTGTGGAGCCGTCGCTGAACCGTTGGGTCCGCACATCCGAACCCGGCTGACGCAGCAACGCATCGTCGTCCTTGAGGATCCGATAGTCATTATTGTCATCGACGACGATGACCCGGTCCCCGGTATTCGCCTCGACGCGCTGCCCGTTCAACAGAATCCCGCCAACCACAGCCGCGCCGAGCACGAGCAGACCTGCTTTCTGAAGATCGCTCATACCGTCCTTTGACTTCGCCTTTGGTGGGGTATTTTCGGACGTGACGGCGGTGTTCTGATCTTCAGGGCTCCATTCGTCGAATTCTTCATAGCTGGCACGGCTTGTCTCT
>SLDH01000348.1 GCA_007125415.1 Roseovarius sp. | reverse complement strand
GCCCCGTCAGTGTGCCGCTGATCGACCGAGTTGCCGGGAACGCCGCGCGACAGGAAGATCCTGCCTTCGCCATTGAGTTCGTTGACGAGCGCTTGCGCGGTGTTTTCACCAAAGCCCGATGTAAGATAGCTGACGTTGTAAGCGCAGTTCTCGGTGACGGTGGCGTCATACATGAAGAAGAGTACGCCTTCCTCGCAGCCGCGCCTGATCGTCCGGTTAAGCGCGGTAGACGAGATCGGGAAGCTGACGATACCATCGGCCCCTGCGTCGATCATGCTTTCATAGGCCGAGATCTGCGCCTGCGGATCCGTGCCGGAGATGACCTCGATCAGTTCGACCATTTCATCGTAGGGCGGGGTTGCGGCAAGAGCCTTGACGATGTTGGCAGCCGAGGATTGCCACGCATTGCCCGAGTAGCTGAGGCTGAGATATATCTTGAATTTCTCCTGTTCCTCCGCCTGGGCGGACGGAGCCGTGGCGAGCGCCGTGGCGCCCATCAGAGCCGATACGGCAAGGGCCTTCAGAGTCCTGGTTGTCATGGTTGTTCTCCTCCTGTGTTGAACGGTTGATCGGTCGTCTGGCATCATCGCCACAACGATCCGAGTTTCTGGAAAAGCTCTTCGCGCAAGAGCAGCAGGGCCGTGAGCACGATCAGCCCTTCGATTATGGTGCGCAGCCCGATCTGAAGCCCGATCGCAGAGATGATCGTGCCAAGCGTGGTGAGCAGCAGCGCGCCCCCGACCGTGCCGAGAAATGTGCCGCGCCCCCCAAGGATCGACGAGCCACCGATCACGACCGCCGCAATCGAGGGCAGAAGGTAGTCGTCGCCCATCCGCAGCGTCGCACCATTCGAATATCCCACCAGCATGATGCCGACGATCCCCGCACAGACCGCGCTGATGACGTAAGGCACCATCTGCATCAGGACGACAGGCACGCCGGCGATCCGCGCTGCGTCCAAGTTTGTGCCGATGGCGTAAAGGTAGCGCCCCGCCACGGAGCGGCTCTGGAACAGCCAGCCCACGATCACGAAGCCGATCACGAAGACGATGACCGAAGGCAGGCCCAGCACGCTGCTCTTCATCAGGGCGGTCGCCGCATCGGGGGAGCCGCCGCGCGGGCTGCCACGGGTGTAGCCGAGAAGGGCCGATAGCACGATAATCGACATCGCGAGCGTCATGATGAAGGGCGGCACGCGTAACCAGACGATGCCGATTGCCGATACCAGCCCGACGCCTGCACAGGCCAGCAAGACCACCGGAAGAAGGTACCAGGCCGTCGGATCGGTCATCCCGATCCAGTTGGTCGCCATGATGCCCCCAAGCGTGATCACCGCAGGCAAGGACAGATCGAGCCCGCCTGTGAGGATCACGAGGCCCTGCCCGAAAGACAGGACGACAAGGAAAGAGCCAAGCACCAGCACCGTTTCCACCTGCGACCACGAGCCCAGTGCCGGGTTGATAAAGCGTGCGCCCAGAAGAAGCGCGATGCAGATGACGGCCACGGCGATGGCGTTGATGGTCTCCCGGCTGACACGGGCCACCCCGCGGGCATCGCCGGTCTGTGCAAAGGCAGATCTGTCTTGAGTGCTGTCTTTGCTGAAGGTCATTTTCTTTCTCCGATCCGGGCAATCAGACCGCTGAACACCACGGCGAGGATGAGAACACTGCCTTGGAACATGCCGGTGTAGAACGACGAAATTCCGCTGGAAAAGAGGACCTTCTGCAAAAGCATCAGGGTGGCGGCCCCCATGATCGAGGCGAACACGCCGCCCCGTCCTCCGGCCAGCGAGGTGCCTCCCAGCGCCACGGCGGCGAAAGCCAGCAGCAGGAGCGGTGCGCCGGAATTGGGGTTGCCGGTCGCGGTTTGTGCACTGAGCATGAACCCCGCAAGCCCGTAGAGCATGCCCGCGCAGACATAGGCGCCCGCGCGCACGCGGCGGACATTGATGCCGGACATGGCCGCGGCCTGCTCATCAGCACCAACGGCATAGATCGACACGCCGAAGTCGGTCCGGCGGATAAGTATCCAGACAAGCAGCACCGCTGCCACCACCAGCCCCGAGACCGGGATGACACCCCACAGCCGGTCCGTCATCTCATAGACGATCCACTCGGAAACGAACCCCCCGGGCGCGCGCAGGATGACCAGCGCAATCCCCTGACAGATGATCATGGTCGCCAGCGTGGCGGCGATGGATTGCAGTCGCGCATAGCCCACAAGCAACCCGTTGACGAGGCCCACGGTGGCCCCGATGGCCAGACACATGAGCGCCGAAAGGGCCGCGCCACCGGGCCCTTCGAGCGGCGCAACGGCCAACGTGACATTGCAGATCGAAATGACACCGGCAACAGAGAGATCGAAGCCGCGATTGAGCACGACAAAGGTCAGGCCCGCCGCAGCAAGCGCCAGCGGAACCGTATTGTTCATCAGATCGGCGATTGAATGGGCGCGCAAGGCGCGCGGCTCGATCGCGCCATAATAGGCGTAGAGCGCCAGATAGATGAACAGAATCATGCCGCCGCCCTGAACCACCCGGCGCAAAAGCGTTGCCGCTGAGACTTGGCGCGCCGCGCTGGGCGCAAGAGGAGCAGTGGTATCGATCATCCTTGGTCTGACCTCATGCCGCTTCGGTTTCGGAATGGCCGACCATCGCCGCGATGAGCCTGTGTTCGGCAATGTCGTCACCGGAGAATTCCCGGGCAATCCTGCCGTCGTAGAGCACGAGGCAGCGATCAGCGAGTTGAACGATTTCGGGCAGTTCCGAGGAATAGAAGAGAACAGAGCCACCCGCTTCGGCAAACTGCCTTATGGCTGTGTAGATCGATTCCTTCGTGCCGACATCGACACCTCTTGTCGGGTCGAAAAGCAGGAGGGTCTGCGCCCCCGATGCGAGCGTGCGGCCCATCAGCGCCTTCTGCTGATTGCCCCCCGACAGATCGGCAATATCGAAAGACAGATACCGCTTGTCCATCTCGACAGTCTCGGCAGCACGCCTCGCGGTTGCTTCCTCGCTCCTTGCGCTGATGAAGCCCATTTTCGCGATACGGGGCAGGAAGGGCAGCACGATGTTGGTGGCGGCGGTAAGGCCTGTCAGGATGCCTTCGGTCTTGCGCTCTTCGGGCAGATAGCTCACGCCGCTGGCAAAATGCATGGCCTGCCGAGGGCTCCGGTAACCCGCGATCTTGCCATCGATTTGCACGGTGCCACCTTGCGCAGCGGTCAATCCCGCAAGGCAGCGGAAAAGCGCGCGCTGGCCTTGGCCTTCCAGTGCGGCCACCCCCAGCACCTCGCCCTGATTGATCTCGAAGGACACGCCGTTGAGCGCCTCTCCCTGAAGATCACTCACCTGCACGCGCGGCTTGGGATCGCGAGCGCTTTTCGGCGCCACTTGCCGCGTTGTGTCCACCCGGTGGCCGACCATCATCTCAAAAATGTCGCCATCCGTTGCCTGCTCCAGCCCGACCGTGGCGATGGAGCGGCCGTTGCGCAAAACGGTGGCCGATGTGCAGATTTCGCGCACCTCGGCCAGCCGGTGAGAAATGTAGAGGATCGCCACCCCGCGCTGCCTGGCCTTGATGATCTGCTCGAAAATCCAGTCGGTCTCGGCCAGCGCCGCTGTGGGCTCATCCAGAATGAGCACTCTTCCCGCGTTCTCGATGGCCCGGGCAATCTCGATCCGTTGGCGGTCCGACAATGGAAGTTGCGACACTTCGAGATCAGGGTCGATCCGCGAAAGCCCGTGGCGGCTCAGTATTTCCTCGCCTCTGGTCAGAACCTGCCGGCGTGATACCAGACCGAGCGTGGACTTCGCCAGGCGGGGCAGCAACAGGTTTTGTGCAACGCTGAGGTTGGGAACGAGGCTGAGTTCCTGGAATGCGGTGGCAACCTGACTGCCTCTCGCCTCGGTGATGGAGCGAGGCTTGTAGGGTGCCGCGTGCACCATCATTTCGCCGGTGTCAGGCGATACTACGCCGCTGAGAATCCGCACCAGTGTCGACTTTCCGGCGCCATTCTCGCCCAGCAATGCCAGCACACGACCCGCCTGCAGGGAGAGATCGGCGTGCTCAAGCGCCACGGTTGGGCCGTAGGCTTTGCTGACACCGCTCACCTCAAGTGCGTGATGCCCGACTGCATCCTGCTGACCGGCCTCTGCCGGAGCCTCACTTTCCATTGGCTCCCCCCTCAGGAAACGTTCTCAGAGAACGTTTGCATAAATGCCTTGGAAAACACTTGCCGTCAAGTCTGAGTTTTTTGCTTTGCTAGGTTCTGATCTTTGCGTTTCATTAAGATACTGAAATATAATCCTGATTAGGGGGTAGCATGGTCGCGAAGCGCGATGAGGCGCGCTGACTGGTGAAAATCCTGCTTTCGGCCGATCCGTTCGGGAGTTGATCTAGCAGATGAATCGAACCATCATGATCCGCTGGTTCTCGGGGCTCTGAGCCGACGATTCGGCGTGGTGCCGACGGTCTTGACAAAGACCCGTGACTGACCGCTGAGCGCGGGCGCGGCGCGCATAGCGACTACGCATGGACGCCCGACCGCGGGACTTCCGAAACCGCGCACAGGCTCTGCACCCATGCCGGGGGGCGCAACCAATCACATGATTTCAGGAACTCCTTCGGGCCAATGAGAGCCATGCGCTCGACCACTTGCGAAGAGAGGGCGGCAAGTGATGTCTCGAGCCGGTGGCGCAACACCCTTTGGGTCAGATCCGGATCCTGCGTTGCCTTGGCAGCTGAACCGCCCTGATCCTGTGTTCGTGTTCGCGAAATCGGCAGCGGATCGCGACAATGCTCTCATTCAGAATTTCTTCACCCGCCTTCGCGACTTGCCTTGCCGTGAGATGGGTCCGGGCATGACGAAAAAGTTAGTGCAAATGATAACGGATAAGAGTTAAAGGAAAAGAGATAACTGTAGAACTTCTTGGCAAATGCCTGAATAGGATACCGGGGGAAATGCTGTGTCAATCCTGGCTGGCACGGGTGCACCTCTTCGGACCTGATGGCAGGTTGGGAAATCGAGATCGACATCAGGAAATATGGTTCGCAACATGATCGCTTTCGGTGACGGCG
>SLDH01000219.1 GCA_007125415.1 Roseovarius sp. | reverse complement strand
TGAAAAGCCGCGCATTTTCAGAAAAAGCCGGTTTTAAGACTTCCTTAGCCTGTATGGCCTTAGCTGTGAACCGGACAAGATCGGAGGCTTGGTATGGGGCGCGCCACGAAACAGGACAAGGCGGATGTTCCGCCCGGGCATCATGACCCGCTCACCTATGCCGCGACCTCCCGCGACAGATCGGTCATGCGGATTGTCGAGACGGCAATTCGGCACAAGGAGGTGATGCTCGCCTATCAGCCCATCGTTCTGGCGAGAGATCAGGCGCAGACGGCCTTCTACGAGGGATTGATCCGGGTGCTCGATGAAACCGGACGGGTCATCCCCGCGCGGGATTTCATAACCCGAATCGAAGAATCGGAGTTGGGCCGGCAGATTGATTGTATCGCTCTTGAAAAGGGTCTTCAGGCCCTCGTGCGATATCCTGAATTGCGTCTGTCGCTCAACATGTCGGCCCGTTCCATAGGATACAGCCGCTGGATGCGAACACTCAAGCGCGGCATCGGAAAGGACCCAACTGTCGCCGAACGACTGATTCTCGAGATATCCGAAGCCTCGGCGATGCTTGTCCCCGAGATCGTGACCGGCTTCATGCAGGAGCTTCAGGTCAAGGGGATCAGCTTCGCGCTCGACAATTTCGGGGCCGGGATGACTTCGTTGCGCCATCTGCGGGACTTCTTCTTCGACATTCTCAAGATCGATGGCCAGTTCATTCGAGGAATTGCGGATCACCCGGACAATCAGGTTCTGACGGCGACGCTGGCCATGGTAGGGGAACAATTCGATATGGTCACTGTGGCCGAGAATGTGGAATGCGCCCGCGATGTCGCCTATCTCAAGGCAATGGGCGTGGATTGTCTGCAGGGCTACTTTTTCGGAGCACCGACAGTCCGGCCCCCATGGCTGACGCCACTTGAAAACCGCGCATCCGCCTGAACCCGACTGAAGGGGTGAGCCTTTGGTTGTAGGGGCGTTCGGCATCGGTTAAACAGTCCGCAAATGCTGGGGGAGTCGTGCGCCGGAAGAGCCCGTCGCGCGAAAACAACCCGTTCTGTTTCCTGTGGAGGACATCTATGACAAATGTAGTTATCGCATCGGCAGCGCGTACCGCTGTTGGTTCATTTGGTGGTGCATTCGCGACCACGCCCGCCCATGATCTGGGGGCCGCCGTGCTGGAGGCCGTGGTCGCCCGTGCCGGTATCGACAAGTCAGAGGTTTCCGAGACGATTCTTGGCCAGGTACTGACGGCGGCACAGGGGCAGAACCCTGCCCGCCAGGCGCATATCAACGCCGGCCTGCCCCGGGAAAGCTCCGCATGGAGCATCAATCAGGTCTGCGGGTCGGGTCTGCGCACGGTGGCCCTTGGCGCACAGCACATTCAGCTTGGCGACGCCGAGATCGTGGCGGCCGGCGGGCAGGAGAACATGACCCTCAGCCCCCATGCGGCGCATCTGCGCGCAGGCCACAAGATGGGCGATATGAGCTATATCGACACGATGATCCGCGATGGCCTTTGGGATGCTTTCAACGGCTACCATATGGGACAAACCGCCGAGAACGTGGCCGAGCAATGGCAGATCAGCCGTGACGCACAGGATGAATTCGCCGTCGGCTCCCAGAACAAGGCGGAAGCCGCGCAGAATGCGGGCAGGTTCGACGACGAAGTGATCCCTTTCACGGTCAAGACCCGCAAGGGTGATATCGTGATCGAGAAGGATGAATACATCCGCCATGGTGCCAATCTCGAAGCCATGCAGAAGATGCGCCCGGCCTTCACGCGCGACGGCACGGTGACGGCTGCGAATGCCTCGGGTATCAATGATGGCGCAGCCGCGGTTCTGCTGATGAGCGCCGAGAATGCCGAAAAGCACGGGATCGAGCCGCTTGCGCGCATCGCCTCCTATGCCACCGCCGGGCTCGACCCGTCGATCATGGGTGTCGGACCCATCCATGCAAGCCGCAAGGCGCTTGAAAAGGCAGGTTGGTCGGTGAGTGATCTCGATCTCGTGGAGGCCAATGAAGCCTTTGCCGCGCAGGCTTGTGCGGTCAACAAGGACATGGGCTGGGATCCCGCCATCGTCAATGTCAATGGCGGCGCGATCGCCATCGGCCATCCCATCGGCGCATCGGGTTGCCGCATTCTCAATACGCTTCTCTTCGAGATGAAGCGCCGGGACGCCAAGAAGGGCCTCGCGACCCTTTGCATCGGCGGTGGCATGGGCGTCGCCATGTGTATCGAACGTCCCTGAACCATCGTGACGGGCTGCTGGAAAGGCAGCTCGTCACGCCTATTCTGCAAATGCAAAAAACCCTGCGCAACATTGTTGCGGCTGACTGCACGGCAGGGTAACACCATTACCGGAACATTTAGCCAGACAGGAGATTCCCATGGCTCGTACAGCACTCGTCACCGGCGGTTCGCGCGGAATAGGTGCCGCAATTTCCAAAGCTCTCAAGGCCGAGGGTCACAATGTGGCTGCGACCTATGCCGGAAATGACGAGGCCGCCGCGAAATTCACCGCAGAAACCGGCATCAAGACCTACAAGTGGAACGTGGCCAGCTATGAAGAATCCGCAGCCGGTATCGCCCGTGTCGAACAGGAGGTTGGCCCGATCGACATCGTTGTGGCCAATGCCGGGATCACACGCGATGCGCCCTTCCACAAGATGACGCCCGAACAATGGCATGAGGTGATCGACACGAACCTGACCGGCGTGTTCAACACGGTTCATCCGGTCTGGCCGGGCATGCGTGAACGCAAATTCGGCCGTGTCATCGTCATTTCGTCGATCAACGGGCAGAAGGGGCAGTTTGCACAGGTCAATTACGCGGCCACAAAGGCCGGTGATCTTGGCATCGTGAAGTCACTCGCGCAGGAAGGCGCGCGCGCAGGTATCACCGCCAATGCGGTCTGCCCTGGCTATATCGCAACGGAAATGGTCATGGCCGTGCCGGAAAAGGTACGCGAATCGATCATCAGCATGATTCCTGCCGGTCGTCTCGGGGAGCCGGAAGAAATCGCGCGCTGCGTCACTTTCCTTGCCTCCGACGATTCGCAATTCATCAACGGCTCTACGATCTCGGCCAATGGCGGCCAGTTTTTCGTGTGAATTCCTCAATTCTCGGCGTGGCGCAGGGTGATACGTTCAGCCTGCGCCACGTTTCCGACCAGGTCGAATATGCCCGTCGGGCAGCCCGTTCAGGCGGATACGCTCAGTCGTTCAATCTCTTCCTTGATCCGCAATTTCTGCTTCTTGAGCTCTGAAATCTCCAGCGTGGATGCACCGGGGGCGCGTTGTGCCTCTTCCACTTTTTCCGAGAGGGTCCGATGCTTGCGCTTCAGTTCTTCAAGATGCGAATGCAGGCTCATGGGCTGTCTCCTTATGAGTGTAAAGCGTCCCCTGTCGAGTGCATCACAGATTCATGAAACTGTCACGCTGCGCTGCGGCAATTCGGAGGTTCGAGCGGCACAAAGTGGTGCAAATTTTAGCCATGCTGAAACGCGATGAGTTCAGCTTGGTGCCTACCCCGCGTCGGCGAGTCGGTTTGCGTATCCCTGCGGGATGAAGTGGTCGAGGCTTGCGCGGAGCGGCAGAGACGTGACCGCGGCAGAAAAACACTGAGAAAACGCCCGGACACTGTTCGGACACTCTCCTTTGTTCATTCCTGAGAACAGATTGCAAAACACTCCAGTCGATTTCGAGAAATCACAACGCATTTCACTCCGTGCAGTGACACACACCAAGACGTTATGATATCGACGCCAAACTGGACCATCTTGCCGTACCGGCTAAAAAAGGAGCAGAGAAATATCATAATGCCTCTGGAATCGCCACTCTTCAAACGGTTGATCCTGCATATTGGCTCTCACAAGACAGGCACGAGCGCTGTCCAAAGAGCTGCGGATGACCATCGCAATGCCTTGCTGGAACAGGGCCTGCTATATCCCAAGACCGGGCAATGGCACGACAAATCCCACCATAAATGGGCCTTCGCGCTCTGGGACGAGACCTCTGGTCCCAAAACCCTTGAACGGCTGATTGCGGAGCTGAAAGCAGAGCGGGACTCGCTTGACCATCAAACGGACACGGTCCTGTTATCCTCGGAAATCATCGAAAAGGTATGCCTCGATCCCAAACTGGTCCCAACACTCGTGTCAATGCTGTCGCAGATCGCGGAAGAGATCGAGTGCATATACTTCGTCCGGCGGCAAGACTTGTTGATCGAATCCGTGTTCAAGCAATGGGTCAAGGACGTCAGCATACGGCTGTCAGCGCCATATGCGCGCTTCATCAACAGTCAAAAATCAAAAATGGATTACCTGGAGGTCGCTCAGATCTGGGAGAGCCTTCCAAAGGTCACGAAGATGCTCGTGCGCACCAATGCTCTTGTCCGGGAACCCCGCGCCGCCTTTTTCGAGGCTGCCGATCTGCAGATTCCCCTTGTGACCGAGGAAGAAAACCGGATCGTGAATCCGTCACTTGATGGTGTGAAACTCGAATTTAAGTACTTTCTGAATCACCTCCCGATGGAGCACGATCATGACAATGGTGTGATGGCCATGATCAACAGGATCGACACGGAGAAAGAGGTTCTCGCGCTTTTCTCCGATGAGGAGCGCCTCCAATTGATGGAAGAATTCAGACCCACAAACAACCAGCTTGCGACACGGTACGGGGCCGAACCGTTCGATGAAACGATGCCCGAGAGAAGCAGGATGATCTCTCCCTTGACAGGTAGAATGCTGTATTCGCTCATGGAACAAATGTACGAGCAGGACCGCAAGTTGACCTGGCTGATCTTCAACAAGATCCGCAAGCAAATCGAAAGCCGTTGATCACGCTCCGGCCCTTGAGGCATTACATCGTGGCTTTACGTGTCACCAGCCGGGATACGTTGTCCAGGATCGACTTCTGAAAGGGTTCGTCGAAGAAATGGGCGGCCACCTCTTTGGCGCGCGCTGCGAAGACTTCACGCTCCTCCCTGGTCAGTTCACTGATGAGTGTCAGCTTTGCAGCCGCCTCGGACACCGTGCTGAACGTATAGCCGATACCAAAGCGGTCGATAATTTCGGCCGGTCCGCCAGCC
>SLDH01000159.1 GCA_007125415.1 Roseovarius sp. | reverse complement strand
CTCCAGGCATCCTGCGGCGGCCAGTCACCCACGAAATGAGCAAGATCGACCGGGTGTTCGTTCTCTATGAAGTCGCGCAGCTCCTCGGGATGGGGGGCAGCATCGCGCTCCTTGAGGGCAACGCTCAACTGGTCATAGCTCATTGGTCTCTCCTTGTTGCGCCTTCCGGACGCGTCGACGGGGAGCGCCCGACTTTCGTGCGAGGCTATCAAGGCAAGGCTACGGCTATCAAGCTAAGGCAGCTAATGCACTCGGGACACGTTCTTAAGCCATTGTCGAAGCATCGCCATGGTGGAGACGCGATGTTGGGACAAGCTCGTTTTCTGATACTCGCCACTGTCACCGGCATCGCGCCGAAACGCACGCGTCGGTTTTGCTGATGTTCCGCCACTCGTGTCTGTCGGGCCATCACTATTTGCTGATCCGCACCTCCGAAATACCGCTTGTGTTGATGCTCCGGCAGCGTATGGATGGCGTGGATTCCGCCCATTTCCCGATGCGAGATCGCCCGTTGTTGCTCACCCCCTCACAGAGCCCCCACATCATGAAGATCACACGAGATAACCCCATATCTGCAATAGGTTACATCAGAGTCTCAACAGAGAAGCAGGCAGTAGACGACAAGAATCTCGAAAGACAGGCAGAGAGCATCAGAAAAGCCTGCGCGCAGCGCGGGATGACCCTTCTCGGAATCTATCGAGACGTCGCCTCAGGGGCCGATCCTCAGGGTCTGGTTCGCCGGGAAGAACTCAAGGTAGCAGCAGACGAAGCGCAGTCAAAGAACGCAGTTCTCGTCATCCCGGAACCAACCCGTCTGTTCAGGAACGTCGAGGCCGCGCGCGAGTTTCTCAAGATTTATGACATACCGATCTTCTCGGCTCACAAGGGGAGTGTTCTAAGTAAGCGTGCTATCCTCAAAGCGGTTGCCAAGGGCGCTGAGACTGTCCAGAACATCCGCCAGGGAACTTCGGACGCACTTGCCCAGAAGCAGGCCGAGGGCATAGTCTTCAGTGACCATTCCGGTCGCGTCAAGGCAGCCGCAGCCTCTGTGAAGGCACGCAAAGAGGAGGCTGACCGTCGCGTGCTGGACATCGTGCGGATCATGGAAACCGTTCCCTTTCGACACAGTCTTTCGCACCAGAAACTCGCGGATCTTCTCAACCTGCACGGCATCCTCACCGGCCAGAGAAGGCGCTGGACCCGGGACGGTGTTCGCAGGCCGCGGGCAGCAGCCGAGGCTATTCTCCGGGAGCGCGAGGAAATCGCCAATGACAATACCGTCGGGGAACGGCTGGACCAGAACGGGAACGTGGTCCTCGAAGCCGAGCCGCCTGTTTCTACACCAGTCCCCGTCCCCGTCCCCGTCCCCGTCCCTGATCCGGTCCAGCCGCAAGCCGAGCCGGTAGACAGGCCACTTACCGAGGAGGAGGAAGAGCGCGCCGCACTAGAGAAGCTGCCCACGTTCGGCATGTTCTGAATTCTGGCCCGTGTGACGGGAACTATTCCGGGTCAGTGGTTCTCTTCGGCTTCGTGAAGGTCTCGGCGCAATCTCCGCGCGTCCGGCATGTTTTGGCAAGTCCGGGCGCCCGGGCCATCACCGACGCGACCGCGTGAATGTGCTTTCACGGCGCGTCGGGATTCTTCACCGCAGCCCCCAACCTCCCCCGGAACGGAAAAGGCTCAATTGTGGGGTCGATCGGCGGAACGACGGACGACGCGCACAGCGAGCATCAAACCTTCTGTGTATTGGTGGTCTGGTCCATGCTTTCTGTAAGGAGCAAGGACGATGGCAAATGACGCTTCGGCGCGGGTCACTAAGCTTTGCCTCTCGAACAAGCATCAGCAACACCCTTGGTGACATGCCCGCAATCGCGCTCAGAGAGTCGCTGAGGGTGCATCTCTGCATTTTGCGCCCCCAACCAGCTTGGCGGCGATGAAGCCACTCAGCGACACGCTCGGCGAGATTGAGGCTTGCTCAAATATCACGGCAATCGGTCCGCCATGTGAAATCACACATGCCTGACATGCCATACGTCATGTCAGGCTGTTCCATCTCGTGGGGCTGCTATGCGGACCTTGCGGACATTCACACCATCCCAAGATCACCCTTCGCCCTTGCATCATGAGCGACCCGCAGGGCGGAAAGTTGACGTTGTCGTTGCGGCAATGCAAGCTTGCTAACCGGCAAAGCTGCCACGCAACTGGTCAAGGTCCAAAGGCAATTCGATCTCAGGTTTATTCAGCGCATCGACACACAGCTATTTAGAGAAGACCTGCCCTATGTCGACCACGCAGAGCGTAAGAGGCGCTAAACCAATTCAAACCGCAGCCTTCAAGTCTGCCTGCGGGTTGCTAATCTGATCTGCACAAGGCGATACGCCCTGTTCCAACCAGCGTTTGCCAGTCATGTAAGCGCGTGGATCAGACAGAGCGTCAATCGCGACGAGCCGTGTGCCGCAGAAATACCAGACTGAGCCCGCTCCGGGTTTTGGTCCAGGTCGGAAGACTGTGCGGTCCGCCCCGACGCTCAGGCCTGCGATCTGCAATTTCATGTCGTATTGATCAGACCAGAACCATGGTGTCGGCACATAGCAAGCCCCGGCCCCTAGAAATCGACCGGCCAACGCGCGCGCTTGATCACAGGCATTCTGCACGCTTTCCAGTCGTATTCTGCGCCCCGAAAAGGGGAAAGCCGCGACATCTCCGATCGCATGAATTGCAGGGTCGGAGGTGACGCATTGAGTATCCACAAGGATGCCGCCCCCAGGGGACTCCAGACAATCCAGCCCGGCATCGCGTGCAAGTGTGTCGTTTGCCACTGCACCGATCCCGACAATCACAAGATCAGCAGGGCATGACGTCCCATCGCTGAGACGGACCTCAGCCACTGTTCCGAAGTTGTCGCCGCCAATTTGATCCACACCCACGCCCTCGCGTATGGTGACACCTTTGGCGCAGTGCAGATCCCGCACCATTGTTGCCGTCGTTTCACAGGCAACTCGCGCCAGGATACGCGGGCCTGCTTCGACGAGCGTAACCTCTATCCCGTAAGCCCGCGCGATCGCGGCCGCTTCAAGACCAATATAACCGCCGCCGATTACCAAAAGGCAGCGTGCATGCGCCAGATCGGTGGACAGACGCTCAATGTCATCCAGCCCACGAATTGTGTGAACACCGCGCAAGTCCCCGCCCAACTCACTCGGGAAACGGCGGGGGCGACTGCCCGTCGCCATGACCAGCGCTTCGTAGCCGAAGCGGCGTCCATCTTCGCAAAGGACCGTGCGCGCTTTCGCATCAATGGCACGCGCCCTGCGTCCGGTCAGAAGCGTGATATCATTCTCAAGATACCAAGCGCGCGGCTTTAGCCAAAGGCGCTCCTTCTCCAGCTTACCAGACAGATAGGCCTTGGAAAGCGGCGGGCGCTGATAAGGGGGATAGGGTTCCTCGCCCAAGATCGTGATCCGCCGCATGTCGCCTGCACGCCGGAGTGTCTCGACAAGTGTGACTGCGGCTTGACCTGCCCCGATCACAAGCAATTCTACTTTTTCCTGCGTCATTGTCTTTGTTCTGCGTCCGCCTGCCATGATGCTGCGCAAGGTCTGGCCTTGCGCAGCAGTCGGTTTCACCAGTCGTTGTATTTCAGGAACTTGCCCGTCATCTCGACCTTCACGCGATCGCCCTTCGGGTGCTCTACACGGCTGATAATCATATCGAAATCGATCGCGGACATGATGCCGTCACCGAATTCTTCCTGAATAATGGCTTTCATGGTCGGGCCATAGACACCAACAATCTCATACAGGCGATAGATACAGGGATCCGTCGGCACCGCCTGTTCCCAGATCTTGGTTGGATATTCCATCAGGACCCCGACCGCTTCTTCGGGCAGGTCCAACGCCGTGACGAGATTACGCGCGGCGTCTTCCGGCATGGAATTCAGGCCCATGGCCGCAGAATGCGTGAAGACGGGTGATTTTCCAGTCTTCTCGGCGATCTCGGCCCATGTCATTCCAAGCTTCTTTTTCGCCACCAGAACCATGGCAGCGACATCGTCCTTGGTCATCATCGGCTCTGTGAAGGGGGAGTCTTTCATGTGTCTCGTTCCTTGTCTGCTGAGGAAGATTAGAGAGGTCAGGACGCGTAAGGGCGCCCCTCTTCGATCGGCAGGGACGGGTCACGCGACCACTCGTTCCAACTGCCGAAATAAATGCGCACGTCCGATACCCCGGCCTGTTTCAGGGCCAGATAGCTGTTCGAGGCGCGCGCACCCTTGAAGCAGTAAAGGTAGACCGGCATGCTTGGGCTGATGCCGACAGTGGCCAATTCGGCAAGCACCTCGTCGGCGGATTTCAAGCGCGGCCCTTCTGCCGTGGGCTTCATCAGGCGATACCATTCAATCCAGCGAGCGCCGGGAATGCGCCCCTTGCGGGGGCAGAAATCCTTGCCATAGGGCGACGAGCTTTCGCCGATCCACTCATCAACATCGCGCACATCAAGGATCGCAGCATCGCCGCTTTCCAGCGCCGCCAGCATTTCATCACGCGTCAGCAGGACCGAGGCCCCGGACGGATCGATCGGGAATGTTGTGGGCTCTGGCGAGACCGGCGCCGTATCTACCGGCAATCCGGCGACTTGCCAAGCCTCAAAACCGCCATCAAGCACGGCCTTCTTCGGGTAGCCAAGGAAATCGAGCAGGAAAAACCCCCGGCAGGACTGGCCGAAGCCAGTATTCATCGACCCCTCATAGATCACGGCAGTTTCAGCGCCTGACAAACCCGCGGCTCCGAATGCCGAAGCGAAGGTTTCGGTCATTTCCGCAATGCCCTTTGCATCCGACGTTGCAAGAAATGTGAAGATCTCATGCAGGTTGACAGCACCGGGAATATGGCCTGCCGCATAGGCTTCCGGCGCGCGCGTGTCGATGATCACGACATTGTCCATGGCGTTCAACTGGTCTGCAGTAATCAGTGCATCCGTCATTTGCTTTCCTTTCTGATCTGAGTGTGCTCCGGAGTGGTCAGGCCTCTGCCCCCATATCGGCGAGCATCTTGCGCAATTGCTTCGTCGCCGGGGTCACGATCGCGCAGAAATAACTCTCGCGCAGACGCCGTTGCGCTGCGCCATGCGTGACATACCCGCGCGCGCCCTGATGCAGCATCGCGTTATGCGCCGCAGCAACCGACAGATCCCCAGCCGCCAGTCGTGCCTTGATCACGCGGATGAAATACGCGTCCGATGTGTCATAGGGTGTCTTGCAAAGCTCAGAGACTTCGGTCTTCAGCACGTCCAGCTTGGCGCGGAAATCTTCCGGCTGGTCCGGCAGGTGCTGGTTCACATGACCTAGTGGGCCACGCACTTGCTCCATCAGGGCAATGCAGCCTTCGATCATACCGAATGCCATGCCCGACTGCAGCAGGATGAACCCGGCCCGGATCTTCGGCACATAGGCATTGATCGGATCGGCGATGACATGCGCATCGGGGACAAAGGAATCGCGGCATTGCACGCCATAGGTGCGAGTGCCTTCGAGTGCCACGAAATGGTCGTTCGAGACCAGTTTGACCCCATCGCCGCTTCCATGCAGCACCATCATCACGCGCTCGCCGGCGCGCGGACCTGCCGGGATTTCGCTGATCACCGCAAACCAGCAATCTTCACCAATATTGCTGACCCAGGGCAGCGTGCCGCGCAGCGTGTAGCCGCCCTCGACCGGGGTGGCCTTCAGTTTCATCTGCTCGATTCCGAACAGGGTTTTCATAGGGTTGGACAGGCCAGTGCCGCCGAGGACGCGCCCTGTGGCCACATCTACGCCGAGGCTCGCATGCAGCGCTGTATTCTCGGAGTTGAAGATATACCATCCCAGCGCCGACTGACACCACATGCAGAACGCAGTCGACAGGCATTCACGACCCGCGCGCGTCATGGCAGCGATGGTAGTGTCCAGATCTAGCACGCCACCGGGGGCGGGCAGATGCCGCTGATACGCCCCTGCAGCACCAAAGCTGCGCATTACGGCTTCGGGATAAAGCCCGTCGGTGTCGATTGCGCGGACCAGTGGCAGAAGTTCACTTGCCGAGATGCGGTCGGCTTCAGACAGCACAAGATCCGCATCCGGCAAATCCAGTGGCGGCACAAGTGTTTCAGCGGCAAGGTCTAGGGACATGAGCAACTCCTGTCAGGGTTTGTGCGATGGCCTGTCGTGCTCAGACATCGAAGAAAATGGTTGGATCGAGGCCACGGCCGCATGGCCATGGCCTCGACGAAAGGATCACGCAGCAGTGATTTCCATGTTCACCGGGCGCGAGAAGGTGTTGAACACCGGCGACCACTTCGCGACATGCGCGATCAGCTCGTCGATCACCTCCTGGGGCGCATCGGCTTCCATGATGACTTTCATGCGCACGTCGGTGAAACCGACCGGCTTCTCTGACGTGTCGCCAGTGCCCCAGACCGACGTGATGTTCAGGTCTGCCTCCATCTCGATTTCCAGCTTCTGGACCGTGATGCCGCGATGCACGGCGTTGGCATGCAGCCCCACGCAGACGCAGGAACCAAGCGCGGCCAGCGAAGCCTCGGACGGGTTCGGTGCCGTGTCATCGCCCAAGAGACCGGGCGGTTCGTCCACGATATAGGGCGGCAGGTCGCGAATGTAATTCGCGTGACGGAAGCGGCCCTCGGCGACCGTCTTGCAGCTGAGCGTTTTCACTGCTTTCGGATCTGCCTTGCCTTTCTCGATCAGTCCGTCCAGCCCGGTCTTGTCGATCGGGGCCAGACATCCTGTCAGAACGGTTGCGGGTTCACCCATGGTAGTCCTCCTTTTCAAGATTGGGTTCAGGTATCACTGCGCAGCCAGCTGAAGCGTTTGATCGCCAGCAGACACAGAGAATCGAGCACGTAGCCAATGATGCCGATAACCAGCACCGTTGCGCCCAGACGTGCGTAATCGAGAGAGTCGCGCGCATCGTTGATGGCAAAGCCAAGGCCCGAGGATACGCCCAGATATTCAGCCGGAACCAGCACCACCCAAGCAATCCCGAGGGCCAGACGGATGCCCGTCATGATGTCTTGCGCAATCGCGGGCAGAATGACGTAGATCAGCTGATGCAGCGGGTTCGCACCCAGATTGCGGGATACCTTCAGCCAGGCCGGATCGATGCGCTTCACGCCTGCGGCTGTAGCGAACATGATCGGCCAAACGGCTGCGACGAAGATCAAAAAGATGATCGCGCCGTCCCAGGTCGCAAAGGCCATTACCGCAATCGGCATCCAACTGAGCGGCGAGATCATGCGCAGCAACTGGAAGGGCGCATTGGACAGGTCACGCAGCCATGCCAGCCGACCGATGAGAATGCCCATCGGCACGCCCACCATAATCGCGATCCCCAGACCCCAGCCAACGCGGTAGAGGCTTGGTGCCGACATGGCC
Source organism: Roseovarius sp. (assembly GCA_007125415.1). Classification (GTDB taxonomy): domain Bacteria; phylum Pseudomonadota; class Alphaproteobacteria; order Rhodobacterales; family Rhodobacteraceae; genus Roseovarius. Next base: position 9,681 of record SLDH01000159.1, on the reverse strand, counting down.
CAGACCTCGCCACGCTGGAGCATGACCCAGAGCCGCTCGAAAGTCGGGACAGGGGCCAATTGTGCGAAGGCGCGCATGCCGGGGGTCTGGGAAATATACCAGCCCCCAAGCGCCCAGAGCGCACCGAGTGCACCCAGACCCAGTGCTGCGATGGTCACGCTGCGCAGCCAGAGTTTCAGCGCGGCGACACGCGCCCCTGTCTCGCTTGCAGATGATTGTTCAGCTTGGGAATAGGCAGCATCGGTCACAGCGACAGAACCTCTTGGCGGTTGAACGGATCGCCGGGATTCACGGACGGGTCATTCAGCCATTCAGGGAAATTCTCGACCGCGTTGCGCACGAAACGGCGGTCGACCAGATCCTCGGACACGAAAGCCGGGTCCAGATCGGCCAGGAAAGCCGCATCGCCGGACACGACAGTGTCGCGCAGATATGTGACGGTCAGCGCATCGGCGCTCGGATAGGGCCAGGGCTGGAAATCGATCCGCCCGCTGCCCCAATCGGTATGGGTGAGTGCGCCAGAGGCGATATATTCTTCGCTGTCGATATGGGTCATGGCGCGCAGCACCACTTCGGACGGGGCAGGCAGGTAGCCGCGCCCGTCACGGCTGATCATATGGGCGACTTCCGCCTTGTTCTGCGAGGCATAGATCGCACCGCGCACGACCGCATTGGTCACAGCCTGCACCCATTCGGGCCGCGCAGTGACGGCTTCTTCATGTGTGGCCACAACACAGCACGGGTGATTCTTCCAGATATCGCCGGTGAAGCGCAGCATCCGTGCGCCCGCTAGAACCTCGCCCATGGCGTTGAAGGGTTCTGCCACGATGTAGGCGTCGATCGAGCGCGCAGCCAAGGCGGGTGGCATCTCGGGCGGCTGCATCACCATGAGGTTGCATTCATTGTCGGCCAGAGGCGCAGACTGGTCCCGGATGACGGGCGTGATGCCTGACTCGCGCAAGGCGAATTGCAGCACGATGTTATGCATCGAATACCAGAACGGGATCGCAACCTGTTTGCCGCCAAGGCCGCGGAAATCCGTGACATCCGTATGCTCGCCCACAACCACGCCAGAGCCGTTGGTATGCGCCCAGGCCAGAACTTTGACCGGGAAATTGTTGTTGTAACGCATCCAAATCGGGATCGGGTTCAGAAAGTGGGCCAGATTGAAGCGATTGGCGACAAACCCTTCGATCAGCGGGGCCCAACCCCGGATCAGGGTCGGGTCGGCAGCATCCAGCCCTTCATCCGCGAAGTAGCCATTGGCATGGGCCACCAGCAGCGCTGTGGCATCCGTGATCGGCAGATAGCCGATGCGCACAACTTCGTCTTCCTGCGCATAGGACATCTGCGGCAAGCTCGACAGAAGCCCGGACAGACCCGCGAACAGCCCGCCCTTGGCAAAGAGATTGAGCGCACCGCGGCGGGAATAGTCGCCACTGTAAGCCTCCATCGCCCATTTGATTTCAGCGCGGCGTAGATCATCCTGATTCATGTCGGTTCTCCTTGACAGGGTAAGAGCATTCAGGCCGTTGTTTCGAACAAGGCTGCGAGGCGCGCGCGTTCGGCTTCAAAAGCGGGGCTGTCGCGATGGCGGTCTGCGCCAGGGTCCAGCACTGTATCGGTCACGATGCGACCGGGATCAGGGGCCATGATCAGCGCGCGATCAGCCATGATTGCGGCTTCGGTAATGTCATGAGTAACGAGCACAACAGTCAGACCCAATTCCTTGGCGATGCGGCGCACATCCTGCTGCAGAGCGCGGCGGGTAAAAGCATCAAGCGCCGAGAAGGGTTCATCGAGCAACAACAGATCGGGTTCGGTGGCAAGCGAGCGCGCAAGTGCCACGCGCTGCTGTTGACCGCCTGACAGATCCTGCACATTGCGGTCTGCATAAGCCGTCAGCCCCACCATCGCCAAAAGGGACGGGATGCGTTTGGGGATCTCCTGTGTGCGTCCGGCAAAACGCAGGCCGAGGGCTGCATTCTGCGCCACGGTCATCCAGGGAAAGAGGGACGGAGCCTGGAACATGACCACCCAGCGCGGACATGTGCTGCGCACGCGGTTGCCATTGATATAGACCCCACCCGCGCCAGGCTGCATCAAGCCCGCGATAAGATGCAGCAAGGTGGACTTGCCACATCCCGAGCGCCCCACCAGCGCCACGATCTGCCCCGCTTCGACCTGAAAATTTAGCTCCTCAAGGCAATTATGTGACATGCCCTTATAGCGGTGCGTGAGAGCGTCAACCTGCACATGCGCCCCGAGTCGACCGGGTTTCACCATGGTGTCCGGCACAGCTTCCGCTGTGGCATGCGGCAACGGTAGAACATTTTGGTCCTGCGCATCCAGCGCGGCGGAGGCCCGGAACGTGCTTTGCGCTGTCATGATCGGCATTCCTTCATGTCTTTATCTACATCAAAGGTGAAGATACCGATCTGTGTTGTCTAGCTGAAATCGGTCCAAGACGTTTTCGAACCTTGATTTTGGAAGATATCAGAAAAATATGCGTAATATGCGGAATATCTGCCTTTCATTCGTGCATTCCTGAATCAGAGCAGCGCATGATAGGTGTGGGAATGCCCCAAAAATAGATACCGGTCGGTGTCTTATCTTGTTGCATGATTCGGCATCACTTCAGATTTTCTTTTCTTTTCTGTATTGGCCTTGATACAGTTCTGTATCACAACATCACGGGACAGTATTTCAGGAGTGACGGCAACGATGGACTCCGTGACAGGTATCGAAGCCCCTCAACTTGGCGTGGGCGAGGCGCGCGATGATGCAGCGCCCATGCCTGTGGAGACGCTATGCCTTGGCGCAGGGACGGTCTGTTCTGCGCGCTATGCAGACACGACATCCGAGAGGCTGCTGGCTGCAGCGTCCTGGCTTTTTTGCCATGCAGGATTCCAGGCCACAGGCGTCGATGCCATCGCGCGGCGGGCAGGCACGGCAAAGACATCGCTCTACAAGCATTTCGGCAACAAGGACGGGCTGATCGAGGCAGTGCTGGAACGAGAAGGGGCGGCGTGGCGATCCTGGTTCTTCACTGAAATGGGTAAGACAAACGCCACGGCAGAGGGCAGGCTTCTGGCGATGTTCGACATTCTGGAATGCTGGTTTTCTGACCCGCATTTCTTCGGCTGCCCGTTCATCAACGCAGCGGGTGAATTCGACATCGACAATTCCCGGCTGCGCACGATCATCCGGGCGCATAAATCACATCTCAATGGTTGGGTCGCCGCCCAAGCCGAAATCCTGGGGGTGAAAGACCCGCGCTTGACAGTTGAGTATTTCACTTTGCTGATGGATGGCGCGATCGTCGCTGCACAGATCAGCGGGAATCCAGAATATGCGCGTCATGCCAAGGCAATGGCTGCGTTGCATTTGAAGGATAGCCGCTAACTGCAAATGCGTTGATGCAAAGTAATTTCCGGCAACCCGTGCCTGCAATCGAAGCAGACGGTGCGCGATCCTCTGCGGAAACGAGGGTGCCCCATCGGCCATGGACCAAGTCGAACTCCATCAGCAGCGCGTGCTGTTCGGCATCGCCGACGCGAGATCCTCAATGCCAGCAAGGAGGTCGTCAATGAACGGAATCATCAAGAAGAGCTTCGAGAATGCGGAAGACGTCGCGCAGTTCCACTATGCAATCTGGGTGGTCACCTCGGGTCGCTCCGCCGTGCACACGGAGGACGGCAGCACCGAGGAGTTCGGGCCCGGCGACATTGGCTCAACCCCTCCGGGACACGAGACCTGGGTCGTCGGCGACGAAACCGTGGTCGGCATCGACATCCTGGCAGAGAGCCTGGGCTAGTAGGAACGGCTACTCGGGTTCCCGATCAATCGCTTGATTTTCCTCGCAGCCGAGCAACGCGCAAGTTGCGGGTGAGCGGCAATCGCGCAGGCAATTGCAGAGAGCAGCGTAGGGCATTCACGGATCTTCCCGAGCCGATCGTGATCCGCTTCGACGCAGCGCAGCTGTTATGAAGTCGATGAAAAGCCGCAGCCGCGCTGGCTCGAACGCGCCGGCGGGACGCACGAGGCTGAGGCTTTCGGCGGAAATCTCCCATCCGGGCAGGACATGCACGAGCCGTCCCTCCTCCAAATCCTGCGCGACATCGCGCTCCGGTAGGATGGTGAGGCCAAGCCCGAGAAGTGCAGCGTGTCGCAGGGCTGGCAGGCTGCCGATGCGGAGCCGGCATTTGACCGGAACCGTTTCCGGATGGCCGTTTTGCATGAAGGTCCATTCGGCGGCAGACCCGGTTCCGCTGCTACACCAGAACAGGCAGTCGTAATCGACCAGCTGCGACGGAGCCTCGGGTGTCCCGCAGCGATCGAGATAGGCGGGGCTCGCGCAGAGCCGGTAGCGAATCTCGATGATCCGATGCGCGATCAGACTGGAACTGGCGAGGGTGCCGGACCGGATCGCCGCATCGTAGCCCTCGCCGACAAGGTCGACCAGGCGTTCGCTGAGGTCAAGGTCCAGGCTGATGCCGGGGTTGTCGGCAAGGAAATCGGTCACCAGCGGCACGATCCAGTCATGCCCGATCCCGGGCGGCGCGGCGATGCGCAGCGTGCCTCTGGGCGTCTGGTCGGCGGCCGCGGTCTCGGCGTGAAGGGCGTCCAGGTCGGCAAGGATCGCCTCGGCCCTGGGTAGGTAGCGGGCACCGGCTTCGGTGACGCTGACGCTGCGCGTTGTTCGCTGCAGCAATTGCACGCCGAGCGCCTGTTCGAGATCGGCCACGTGGCGACTGGCAGCAGTGGTGGAGATCCGCAGCCGGCGGGCCGCCTCGGCAAAGCTTCCACCCCGGGCGACAGCGACGAAGGTGGTAATGGATTGCAGATCGCGCATCCACGAATATCCCGAAAAATGGGATTATAAGTCCCGAAATCGATATATTATCATGACTTACGAGATGAGGCAAGCTCTGCACATCGGAACTTCAGCGGAGGAAAGGATGCTGATCAACGTTTCACTTTTCCGCCAGCGTCCCTATATTGCGCGACTATTCCTTTCACTCGCCGCCCTGCTGGTGCGGGGGCCCGGAGGCGCGCGGCCCCGCGTCGGGATGTCCGAAAGCACAATCCGCAATGACATCGGCCTCGACCGCGAGCACCGGGAGTATGTATCCGGCCGCGGATTGGGCCAGGGATCGCAACGGGCGCTGCATTCCCTCGCCGAACGGATCGCCGCCGGCCTTCCCAATTGACGCAGGACTTCTGTGAAGTTCACCAGGTGAGCGGCGGTTTCCGCCCGAAGCCCGACAAGGTTGTCATTTCCGGCTCCGCAGGTTCTTATCAAGTTCGACAGGCGTTCACGCCAACAAAAAGATGGGATCTGATGACCGACACCATGGACTGGTAGACAAGGCTGAATAGGCGCGCCTGTGCCAAGGACCATAGTCCGATCAATGGACATGAGCCTTGTTGCCGACCAGAAAATCTGCTTCTGCGCTACGAATGCCCGCTTTAACCGATTTCTGCGAGCGCAACGCCGCGACTGCATTCGTCTGCAATCCGCCCCTTGCGATGGTTACGATAGGATCGACGTTCCCGGCCCTGAACGGCCTTCTGCTTCCCGCTTGCACAGTTCGGGGTTCCGACGCCGACGATCAGTGCGCAGGCAGACAATCAAACGATGTCATGCGCGTCCGCAATATCCGTGAGACGGAAATCTTCGAAGGCAACGCTGCAGGCGCGCTGCTCTGAGCTGATCTCCAGAATCGTGGGGCAGATTGGCACCCATTTTGGGAAACCCATTGTCCTGCGGCCAGAAAATCTTGGAAAATTGATGGACTCAATCAGCGTGCGGCATGGCCGCAGGAAAGCTGCAGCGAGCGAGCCTACCCTTGTGTCGCGAGATGACAAAGGATCCGTCCACCTTTGATGCCCCCTTTTCGCAGGTATCTGGGTGGCTGAGTGGACCAGCATTCGCAAGCTGAAGGATGGCGAGACCACGGATGATCTGTTCGCGTTCCTGACCTGCAAACCGAATGCTGTCGCGGAGCCGATCCATCCGAAGGCGATGCCAGTGATGCTGACCGAGACTGACGAGTTGGACGTCTGGCTCAACGCGCCGTGGTCAGTGGCCAAGGAGATGCAGCGGCCCCTGGCCGACGAGCTGCTGAGAATGACGCAATCCGATTAACAGCACCATCTTTCGCGGTTCCAGAACATTGCATTCGGCTTTCACGCAGCAGACATGAACACCTTTTCGGTCAAGCGATAACCTCGGCCTGTCGCGCGGCGATATGACTGATCGGCGACAAAGACCGCATCACGAAGGTTTCCGAACCAAGCATTGACGTTACGACCGCGCGATCCGACCTGACCCCATGCGCGCATCACGGTATATTCGCCGAACAGGTTGTAGGTGACATCGACACGGTAGAAATGCGTCGGCGTTGCGGTCGCATCATCTGTCACGCGATGACAGAGTAGTGACAACATGGCTGTCTCCTCGGGGTTTATGCCTGCCTGTGGACGTTATCGCAGCTTGGAACGGTAGCCAATGACAATTGACGCTTCGGTGCGGGTGGCGAAGCTGCGTCTTTCGAACATGCATCGGCCACCTCTGCTGTGACCACCTTCAAAACGCGCTCAGAGAGTCGCTGAGGGGGCATCTCTGCTTTTGGCGGCCACTTACCGGCCCGCTGGTGATGATGCCGCTGAGCGACACGCGCAATGGGCTTGGCGCTCGTTCGGGCATCATGAAAGCCGGTTAGCTCGATGCAGTCGCAATGCATGACGTGCCTTGAGTCTCGTCTAGCGAGCACCCGGCGCGGCCGCTATGCGGGACCTTTCTGCCGTTCACGCTATCCACCGATGAGCTTTCGCTGTCGCAGCATGGCCGACGTAGAGGGCGGTTTGCAGACTGTGACGCTGCAGCATTGCATCCGCAGCATCGTTCGATAGCGGACGGTCGCGACGTCTTTGTCAAATGACAGTAGGTTATAGTAATCTCTGCTCCGCAAGGCCGAACTGTAAGTCATGGTTCAAGGAGAGATCGGGTCGAAACTTGTTGCCTCAAAAGAATTCCGCATGTCAATGCAAGGCTTCTTAGCGTTCCCTTGCGCCCATCGTTGATTATCTGTCGGAATACACTTCCGCAAAAACAGGCAAACGTAAATGAGCGAACGTTTTGACAAATCCCGCCTTCCCAGCCGCCATGTCACCGAAGGTGCATCCAAGGCTCCTCAGCGCAGCTATTTTTATGCGATGGGGCTGAGCGATGCGCAGATCCACCGCCCATGGGTAGGTGTCGCGACCTGCTGGAATGAGGCCGCGCCCTGCAACATCACGCTCAACCGGCAGGCGCAGGCGGTAAAGGCGGGCGTGGATCAGGCAGGCGGCACGGCACGCGAATTCACCACGATCACGGTCACGGACGGGATCGCGATGGGGCATGAGGGCATGCGCTCGTCACTCGCTTCGCGCGATGCGATTGCCGATACGGTCGAACTGACCATGCGCGGGCATTGCTATGATGCGCTGGTGGGGCTTGCGGGCTGTGACAAAAGCCTGCCGGGGATGATGATGGCGATGGTGCGGCTGAATGTGCCGTCGGTCTTCATCTACGGCGGTTCGATCTTGCCGGGGCGGCTGAATGACAAGGATGTGACCGTGCAGGATGTGTTCGAGGCCGTCGGCAAGCATCAGGCTGGCGAGATGAGCGATGCGGAACTCGCGATCATCGAGCGTGTGGCCTGTCCCAGTGCGGGGGCTTGCGGGGCGCAATATACGGCCAATACCATGGCCTGCGTGTCGGAAGCTATGGGGCTTGCGCTGATGAACTCCACGGGGGCGCCCGCTCCGTATGAAAGCCGCGATGAGTATGGTCGCGCGAGTGGGGCCGCGGTGCTGGACCTGATCGAGAAGAACATCCGCGCGCGCGATATCGTCACCCGCAAGAGCCTGGAGAATGCTGCGCGGGTCGTGGGTTGCACTGGTGGTAGCACCAATGCGGCGCTGCATCTGCCTGCGATTGCGCATGAAGCGGGCATTGATTTCGACCTGTTCGATGTCGCCGATATCATGCGCGACACGCCTTGGTTCTGCGACCTGCGACCGGGCGGAAAATATGTGGCGAAGGATCTCTATGAGGCTGGCGGTGTGCCTGTGGTGCTGAAAGAGTTGCGCAAACTGGGGCTCTTGCATGAAGACTGCATCACGGCCTCGGGACGCACTCTCGGCGAAGAACTGGACCAAATCACGGGCGATGCGGATGGGCGCGTGATCTATCCCGGTGCCAGCCCGCTTACATCCACAGGCGGGGTGGTAGGTTTGCAAGGCAATCTGGCCCCTGACGGCGCCATCGTGAAAGTCGCGGGCATGAGCGCGGAAGAACAGGTCTTCAGGGGGCCCGCGCGTGTTTTCGAGTCCGAGGAAGAGGCCTATGATGCGGTCCGCCGCCGTGCCTATGCGGCGGGCGATGTGATCGTGATCCGAAATGAAGGCCCCGCCGGTGGGCCGGGCATGCGAGAGATGCTGGCCACGACAGCAGCGATTTCGGGGCAGGGCATGGGCAAGAAGGTCGCGCTGATCACGGATGGTCGCTTCTCCGGGGCAACGCGAGGCTTCTGCGTGGGCCATGTCGGGCCGGAAGCCGCGCATGGTGGGCCGATTGCACTGTTGCGCGATGGCGATTTGATCACCATTGACGCTGTGAAGGGCGAATTGTCCGTGTCGCTTTCTGATGAAGACCTTGCAGCGCGCAAGGCTGACTGGCCGGGACCGAAGCCCACGCAATATGCCTCGGGCGCAATCTGGAAATTTGCCAAGCTCGCCGGGGGCGCGCGCTGGGGCGCAGTCACACATCCGGGCGCGCGCGAAGAGCGGCATGTCTACATGGACCAGTGAGCACGCCTCAGGCGGCTTTGTGCGCAAGCTGTGCGATTTCGCGGGCGTGAAACGCAGCATCGCTCTCGCCCGACTGCGGCCCGCGTGACAGGGCGCGGGCGAGGGTGAAAAAACCTTCTCCTGGCAAACCGTCGCGGCCGCGGCTGACGGCACAAGCCGCGATGAACGGGCGTCCTGCGCGCGCATCCTCGCGCATGGTGACTTCCAGCGCACGCGTGACCTTGCGGATTGAGCCAGGTGCCCAGAGCCCCAGCGCGCGGGCAAGCGCGCCATAGGTGACAGGCAATGCATCTGGCGGCAGCTTTTCCAGATGGACGCGAATCCTGGCCGCAAGCTCGGACTCTTTTTCGTTCACACCCTGCACGCTGCGCGGGGGCGGGACTTCGCGCGCGGCCCCGTGCGCATCGATTTCGGCGGCCCAGGACCGGGTCGGGCTGCGCAGGATAATCCGGGTCTTGCCCGTCTCCTCGCCCTGGCCCTGCTCGGTCACACCGACCACATCGCCGCTGCGCAGGCCTGCGCGCAAAGCCTCGGGGGTCAGGCCAAGCTTCGGGGCAAGGTAAGTCGGGTCGACGATGACCTGCCCGTCTTGCCAACCGATTACATCGGGTGGAATCGACCGGTGCAGCATCGGCGAGGGGCCATCCGCCTTGGCATAAAAGGGTTTTTGGCCCGAAGCATGGTCCGTGACATCGATAATTTCGGATATCTCGGGCAATGCCGCGCGCAGCATTCGCTCTACCCCGTCGCGGAGAGTGGCGCTCGAGGCCGCGCAGCCCTGACAGCCCCCCGACATGCGCAGGTAGACAGAGCTGCCCG
>SLDH01000162.1 GCA_007125415.1 Roseovarius sp. | reverse complement strand
TTGAGATTGAGGGAGAAAGATGAGCGAGATGCCGCCCTTTGACGAGATGTGGGGCCATGACGAGACGCTGCGTGCGCCCTATACCGGCTTCAACGCATGGTTTTGCGACGAGGATTTCGCGCGCCTTCGCGCCAAGCAGCGCGAGGCCGACAATCTCTTTCGCCTGACGGGGATCACCTTCAATGTCTATGGACGCTCGGAGGCGGAAGAGCGGCTTATCCCGTTCGACATCATCCCGCGCATCATCTCCGGGTCCGAATGGGCCAAGCTGTCGCGCGGGATCGAGCAGCGCGTGCGCGCCATCAACGCGTTTCTCTACGATATCTATCATGGCCAGGAGATCGTGAAGGCCGGGCGGCTGCCCGAAGAGATGATCAGCCAGAACGAGGCGTTCCTGCCGCAGATGATCGGGGTCGAGCCGCCGGGGGGTGTCTATACGCATATCGTGGGCATCGATCTGGTGCGCACCGGCCCCGGTGACTTCTACGTGTTGGAAGATAACGCCCGCACGCCCTCGGGCGTGAGCTACATGCTCGAAAACCGCGAGACGATGCTGCAGATGTTTCCCGAACTCTTCTCGCGCAACCGCGTTCTGCCGGTGCAGAACTATCCGGTCAATCTGCGACGCTCGCTCGCGGCCTGTGCGCCGCACTGCGCTGAAGCGACACCCGTCGTGGCGGTTCTGACGCCGGGGATCTTCAATTCGGCCTATTACGAGCATGCCTTTCTCGCCGATCAGATGGGGGTCGAACTGGTGGAGGGGCATGACCTCAAGGTCGAGAACGGACGTGTCGCCATGCGTACCACCCGCGGCTATACGCCCATCGACGTGCTTTACCGCAGGGTCGACGATGATTTCCTCGATCCGCTGAATTTCAATCCCGAAAGCCAGCTGGGTGTGCCGGGCATCATGGATGTCTACCGCGCGGGGGGCATCACCATCGCCAATGCGCCGGGCACGGGAATCTCCGATGACAAGGCAATTTATGCCTATATGCCCGAGATCGTGGAATTCTATACCGGCGAGCGGCCGCTTCTGAAGAACGTGCCTACCTGGCGCTGCTCGGAGGCGGATGATCTGGCCTATGTGCTCGACAACCTCAGTGATCTGGTGGTCAAGGAAGTGCATGGCTCGGGCGGCTATGGCATGCTTATCGGCCCGGCCGCCTCAAAGGCCGAACTCAAGCGTTTTCGCGCCAAGCTGGAGGCGCGGCCGGGCAACTACATCGCCCAACCCACGCTCAGCCTTTCCACCGTGCCAATATTCGCCCGCAGCGGCCTTTCGCCCCGCCATGTGGATCTGCGCCCCTTCGTGCTGGTCAGCCCCGATGGCATCACCGTGACACCGGGCGGCCTCACGCGGGTGGCGCTCAAGAAGGGCTCACTGGTGGTCAATTCAAGCCAGGGCGGCGGCACCAAGGATACCTGGGTGCTGGAGGACTGACATGCTGGGCAAGACGGCCAATGGCCTTTTCTGGATGTATCGCTATCTGGAGCGCGCGGAGAACACCGCCCGCCTCATCGAGGCCGGTCAGCGCATCGCGCTCACCCGGCTCGACCAGCACGAGGAGGAATGGGCGCCGGTGCTGAAATCCGCCGGCGTTTTCGATGCCTTCATCGCGGCGCATGACGACTGGACGAAGGAAATGGCGATCGACTGGTTGTTGCGCTCCAAGGACAACCCGTCATCCGTTCTGTCCTGCATATGTGCGGCACGGCATAATGCGCGCCTTGTGCGGACAGCCATCACGAACGAGGTCTGGGAGGCCACGAATGCGGCCTATATGGAGGCCACGAAACTGCTCGCGCGGCGGGTGAACGAGCGTGATCTGCCCAATGTGCTACGCGCCCTGCGCCAGGCCACGGCCCTCACCCGGGGGATGACCCATGGCACCATGCTGCGCAACGAGATCTATGATTTCGCCCGCATCGGCACGTTTCTGGAGCGCGCGGACAATACCGCGCGTATCCTCGATGTGAAATATTACGTGTTGCTGCCTTCGGCGCGGGCGGTGGGCTCGTCGCTCGACAATGTGCAATGGGAGACGATCCTGCGCTCGCTTTCGGCGCGCGGTGGCTTTCGCATGGAATACGGCGCGGGGGCCGGACCGCGCGAGATCACCCATTTTCTCACGCTTGACGGGCGGATGCCACGCAGCCTTGCCTTCTGCGTGGGCAAGCTGCGGGACAATCTGCGCTATCTGCATGACGACAAGCGCAAACCCATGCCCTCGCTCGCCATGGTGAACAAACTGGAAGCCATGTATTTTTCACATGATGTGGCGCATATCTTCGAGTTCGGGCTGCATGAATATATCGAACAGGTTCTCGATCACCTGAGCCGGATCGCCCGTCAGATCGAGATCGATTACCGCTTCTATGAGTGAGCAGCCCATGTATCTGAAGATCACACACGCCACGCAGTACCGCTTCGGCGAACCGGTGCGCTACGGGTTGCAGCAGTTGCGCAAGACCCCCAAATCCTCGCCCCAGCAGCAGATCACGCGCTGGAAGACACGGGTGGAGCATGGCCGCAAGGAACTGAGCTTCGAGGATCATCATCACAACACGGTCGAACTGATCAGCTTCGAGCGGGGCACCAATGCGCTGTCGGTCATCAGCGAGGGAGAGGTGGTGCTGACCGATACGGGCGGGATCGTGGGCCTGCATCGCGGACCGTCGCCGCTCTGGCTCTATCGCCGGCAGACACAGATGACGCGCGCGCGCACGCGGCTGAAGGCGTTTCTGCGCGCGGCGGATGTCAGCCCCGATCTGGACGGGCTGCACAGGCTGATGGGCGAGATCGCGTGTGCGGTGACCTATATGGTGGGCGCGTCCGAACCGAACTGGAGCGCCGAAGACGCGCTTGAGGCCGGGCAGGGGGTTTGCCAGGATCACACCCACATCTTTCTGGCTTGCGCACGCGAAATGGGCCTGCCTGCGCGCTATGTCTCGGGGTATCTGATGCTCAATGACCGGACGGTGCAGGAGGCGATGCATGCCTGGGCCGAGGCCCATGTCGAGGGGCTGGGCTGGGTCGGCTTTGATGTCTCCAATGGCATCTCGCCCGACGCGCGCTATGTCCGCGTGGCCACAGGGCTTGATTATCTCGAGGCATCGCCGGTATCGGGGTTGCGGGTGGGTGGTACGGATGAGGTGCTCGATGTGCGTATCGATGTGGCGCAGCAATAGGGTGCGGGGAGAGAGCGGATGACATATTGCGTCGGCATGGTGCTCGACCGTGGCCTTGTCTTCATGTCGGATACGCGCACCAATGCCGGGCTCGACAATATCTCGACCTTTCGCAAGATGACCATCTGGGAGGCGCCGGGCGAACGGGTGATCACCCTGCTGGCGGCCGGCAACCTTGCCACGACACAGGCTGTTGTCAGCCTGCTCGACGAACGCAGCAAGATCCGGGAGGAACGCTCTTCCACGATCCTTGCCGCGCCCTCGCTCTTTCAGATCGTGCGCACCGTGGCCGCCACCCTGCGCGAGGTGATCGGCCAGCAGGAAGAGGGCGGCCTGCGCGCCGACAGCCCGTTCAGCGCCACCCTTCTGATCGGTGGTCAGATCGCGGGCAGCCCGCCGCGGCTCTTCATGATCTACCCGGAAGGCAATTTCATCGAATGCGGCGAGGATACGCCCTTCTTCCAGACGGGCGAGACGAAATATGGCCGCCCGATCCTCGTGCGCGCCTATGACCGGACGATGAGTTTCGAGGAGGCAATGAAGCTCTTGCTGGTGAGTTTCGATTCCACCCTGAAGGCCAATCTGACCGTCGGCCCGCCCTTCGACTTCCATTTCTACGAGGCTGACAGCCTGCGCCGCGGCTGGCATGGCCGGATCGCGCCGGATGACCCCTATTTTCAAGCCATTTCAAAGGGCTGGGGTGACGCGCTGAAAGAGGCGCTCGACAGTCTGCCGGATTATACCTACCCCGGATGATTTCTGGCGCTCTGCTGGCTACCAATGGCGCGTGCCCGGCGCGCCCTTGATCTGCCCCTCGAGATTGGCCGTCACCCAGCCGCCATAAAAGTCACCGGGCTGCGGCGTCACGCGCATATCGCCCACCCGTGCTTCCTCCAGCGCGCTGGCATAGAAGGCCAGATAACCCGCGAGCGCCGCAAAGCGTGGGCTCGGCTTGTCATAGCACCATGCGGCACGTGGGGCGGTAACGCCACCGGCGGTGACATCGAAATAGCGCGCGGCCCCTTTCCATTCGCAAAAGCTGCTGCCGGGGACTGGCGTGAGGACCGCGTCGATCGCCTCGGGCGGCAGGTAGTAGGTGGGCGCATGATGCGTCTCGAGCACGCGAAAGGCCTGACAGGTATCGGCGATCAGCACGCCCCCCAGCCGCATGGTGATGCGCTGTGGCACCGGCTCCAGCGCAGGGGGGCGCGGATAGCTCTGCACATTCTCGCGCGGCAGGTCGCTCATGCTACGCCTCCCATCACGAACCGCGCCAGCACCACCCCGCAAAGCGCGATATGCGCCAGCGTGATCATCACCGAGAGCCCATGCAGCCACTTGAAGCGCGCCTTCGCGCCGGTATCCGTGGCGCGGTTGATGGCGGGCATCAGGATCTGGCGTGTCGGCAGGGTCGAGACGGCGATGAGCGCCAGGAGCAGGGCCGAGAGCGCATCGTATGGCCAGAGCAGGGCCGCCGCCACAGCCGCGCTCAGCATGACGAAAAGATAGAAATGCGGGAAGGCCCGCCGGATCGTCGGCCCGGCGGTTTCGGCCGGTAGCGCGCTGAAGAGGAAGGCGGCAAAGCCGAAGGAATAGAGCACCATCCCCCCGAAGAGAAGCGCGGTGACCAGAAGCGCGGCGGTCAGCATGAAGGCAATTCCGGTTTGCGGGCAAAGCCCATATAGAGAATGGTCGTGAGCGGCAGGCGGCCGAAGGTCAGATCGCCCCGGCGCGTGATGCCGCGCGGCCCCAGCCCGGTGAAGGGCCCCGCGACAAGCCCCGCATCGGTGAGGGCGCGGCGCAACTCACCGGGCTTGATGAACAGTGCCGGATCATGGGTGCCGCGCGGCAGGAGGCGCAGGATATCCTCGGCCATGGTGATCGTGGCCAGCCGCGCCAGCGGATTGCGGTTGATCGTGTCGAACAGGAACATCCCGCCCGGGCGCAGCACCCGCGCAACCTCGGCCAGTACGCGCGTGAGGTCTTCCACATGCTCCAGCACATCGACACAGACAACCGCATCGAAGGCGCCATCGCCATAGGGCAGCGCCTCGCCCACACCCACGTCATAGCCGATGTCATTGCCGCTTTGCGCGGCATGGGCGCGCGCCGCAGCGATGGCCTGTGCGGCCGGGTCGATCCCCGTGACCTGCGCGCCGCGTGTGGCCAGCGCCTCGGCCATGAAGCCCCCGGCACAGCCCAGATCGAGCACGTCCTTGCCTGCCCAGTCGAACTGTCTGTCCATCCATGACAGGCGCCCCGGCACGAGGTTCTTCAGCGTGCGCACCCAGCGGATGTCATCGGACCACCAGTGATCGGCCACCGCATCATAGATCGTCAGGTCATTGCGCATCATCTCGCCTCCATCGCGGGATGACATAGGGCACCTTTGCGCGATAGCGATCAAATCGCGCGCCATGGCGCGCGGCAAAACGCCGTTCCTTCAGCCGGGGTGCGGCAAGGCAATAGGCGGTATAGCTGAGCGCCAGCGCGAGCTGGTCCGGCGTCCAGACAGGCACTGTCCAGAGCGTGAGCGCAAAACCCACATAGATGGGCTGGCGGATCACCCGGAAGAGCCCCAGCGTGGGCATGTCGGGAAAGCGCGGGCGCTGTCGCGCCATGAGGGACATCCACCCCAACGCCCCCGATTGCACCTCGGCCCCGGCATCGAAGCTGGCCTTGACGAGGATGAGCCAGGCGCCCGCATACGCGGTGCAGATCGCCCAGAAGACCGCGCCTTCGGCCCGCCACCAGATGATGCCCGACGGTGTCCAGAGCACAAAGAGCGCCAGAAGCTGCAGCGAGGCGATGAGCGCGTAGGTGGTGGTCGCCAGCGTGGCCCCGTGCGGGCCGGGGACAAGCCGTGCCAGAAGCCGCCCGCCGCGCGCCGTGAGCAGGGCCGAATGCACCAGCGGAAATTGCACGATCAGCGCCGCATTGGCCAGCGCGGCCCAGGGCCAGGACACCCGGCCCATGCTTTCGCTCATGCCGAAGAACATGGCCACGATCATCGCCAGCACCGCCGCCGCGAAGACGAGGTGACACAAGAGCCCCATGGCGAGCGCCAGGGCAATGCGCCCTGCTCCGGGCGGCGCGTGCAGCGCGGCCAGAACGAGGCGCACAAGCCCCATGATGCGCGGATCACGCCGCATGGTATTGCGCGCCGATGATGAGCGTGCCGCGGGTCACGAAAGACCCATCTCCTGCAGGAGGCGCGGGATCTGTTTCCTGACCTTGAAAAACCCCGCCGTGGCATGGGGCCAGATGGCCTTGTCCCAGTCGCGCTGCCATTCGCAGAGCGTGATGCCCCGCTTCGCCAGCGTCGGCTCGGCCTCGTCCAGCCAGTCCCGCAAGGGGCCCGTGGGCACATATGCCGTGACGATCTGCCGAGCACCCGCGCGCGTAGCCCAGGCGGCCAGATCGTCCGGCACATCCGCGCGCAGGCTTGTCGCCTCACCGCCCGCGCGCCGGGCTGCATCAGAGAGCGCCGCCGCCTCGAAATCCATCACATGCGCCGCCACACCGGAGGGCGCGCGCAGGTGGCTGGCCGACAGTGTGGCCGCAGCCCGGATGTCATGGCTGGCAAGGTCGAAATCCTCCACGCGGCAATCTTCCTCGGTAATCAGCAGCACGCTTGGTATCCCTTGCCCGGGGGCGCGAGGGGTGCGCAGGGGCGCGACAGCAGGCAGGCCCTCGGGCTCTTCCTCCTCCAGCCCGCGCACATCCTCGGCCAGATCCTGATCGCGCGGCGTGAAGCGGCCATCGGTGTATTTTGCGATATTCCAGGCCTGAGCCTTGTAGGCTTTCCCGCGCGTATGCAGGCCAGCCACCCAGCGCCAGCCGAGGGTGTTCGAGGCCGGATCGCCATCGATGAGCGCGCGATAGAACACATCCGCGCCAAGCCGCCAGGGCAGCCCGAAGGTGAAAATCCAGATCGAGGCATACCACATCCGCGCGTGATTGTGCAGATAGCCCGTCTCCGCCAGTTCCCGCGCCCAGGCGTCAAAGCAGGCAAGGCCCGTCTCGCCCGCCTCGGCGCGGGCCACGTCACGGCGCAGGCGCCGGTCAGTGTCGAGCAACTCCAGATCAGCGGTAAGCCCCGCGCGATAGCTGGTCCAGATACCCGGGCGTCGCTCCAGCCAGCCCTTGAAATAGCCGCGCCAGAACACTTCCTGCACGAATTTATCCGCCGCCTCGGGCCCGTGCCCGGCGAGGGCCGTGGCGACGACATCGCGCTCCAGCACCAGCCGCCGGCGCAGATAGGGCGAGAGGCATGACACGGCAGAATGCGCCCCCGGCCCATGGTCATGGTTGCGCCCATTGGCATAGCGGCGGCCCATGCGCGGCGCAAAGGCCTGCATCAGGGCCTCTCCGCTCTGGCGTGTCGCGGGCTGATCTTGCATGGCTTCATCCTTCCACTCTGCCCGAGCCAGTTAATTCCCGCAGTGGTGAGGTCAATTGACCATCCGTCGCAGCGCATGGGCACCGGAATCGGAGCCTCAGGCAGCTCGGCACTCGCGCGCGCTTCGGGATGTTTGTGGCGAAATCAGGGCTTTGGACCACATGTGTTACCAATTCGAAACCAATTGTGACATCGGCCGCGGGAAGCCGCCGATCGCCAAAAGACGGCCGCTCCATGGTGGTGCATCCCATCTCCGAACCATGCTCCTTGTCCGGTGATGGCCCGCTTGGCTGGCGCTGTCGGCCGCCTGATCGTCCCGAACGCGCCGGGCCATGGCTGCGCCTGTGCCGGCTTCCATCCTCTGCTGGCCGATATCATCCTGCACATGTCCGCCTACGGTAACACGACAGGCGAAATAATTGTAAATAATAATTATTTAACATAAGCTTACCAGAAATTCCCCGGCTACAAGCCCGCAGGGGCTCGCCCGCATCCACGGGCGGGACGCCCGTCCGACGGGGAGCAACCCTGCGCCTCGATCGTGACCGCTCAGCCCGACATCCCGAACGAAAACGCCCCCGATCGGATCGCTTGTCGGCGCTTTCGGATTCCGGCGGGCGGCAAGTTTCCGGACCACCGTTACGTGCGCAGTCAGGCGCGGGTGCACCGGGAAGTAGGTGCGGCATCAACACTACGTGACGCCGCGCTTGTCTTGCCACGCCGGGCGACAGCCTTGACAGTGAAGGGGCCGATATATGTATACCGCAGTACGGCATTGGGCGTTTTTCCGGTGCCCCAGAACCGAGCACATTCGGCATCGCCAAGAGGATATCACCCATGCAAGTGACGAGCAGTTCGCATGACCTTCCCCTGAGACGGGCAGATTTCACGACCCTGTGCGACGCGCTCGATTACGCGGCCACAGGCGACACGGGCGTGAATTTCTTCGATGCCCGGGGCGAATGCTACGCGGTGCTGCCCTACCGCGAGGTGCGTCTGCAAGCCCGTGCTCTGGCCCGTCGCCTGCTCGGGCTCGGCATACCGCATGGCGGGCGGGTCGCCCTTGTGGCCGACAGCACGCCTGACTTCGTGCGCTTCTTCTGGGCCTGTCAGTATGCCGGTCTGGTTCCTGTGCCGCTGCCGGCCACGATGAATGTCGGCGGCCATGCTGCCTATGTGAAGCATCTGCGGCAGTTCCTGATCAATTGCGGCGCTTCCGCGGCCATGGCTCCGGGCGATTGGACAAGCTTCCTGCGCCAGGCGGCCGAGGGGCTTGATCTCTGCCTTGCCGGAGCGCCGGAAGAATTCGACGCGCTGACGCCCTTTGAGGGCGATCTGCCCGCGCCCAGCCCGGCGAACACGGCCTATATTCAATATACCTCGGGCAGCACACGCTTTCCGCGCGGTGTGGTGATCGACAATGCGACCGTGCTGGCGAATGTGCGCGACATGGCCGATACCGGCCTGAAACTGAACGAAACGGACCGCCTTGCCTCCTGGCTGCCCTTCTTTCATGACATGGGGCTCGTGGCCTTCATAATCATGCCGGTGACTGTCCAGCGGACGGTGGATTTTCTGGGCACACATGATTTTGCGCGCCGCCCGCGCAAATGGCTCGAAATCATGTCGGCCAATCGCACCACCGTGACATCGGCGCCGCCCTTTGCCTATGAGCTTTCGGTGATGCGGTTGCGCCCCGAAGAGGCCGAAGCGCTTGATCTGAGCGCCATTCGTGTGGCCTGTGTCGGGGCCGAACTGATCAGCCGCGCGCCCCTGCGCCGTTTCGCCGATGCGCTGGCGCCGGCCGGGTTCGATTTCAAGGCGTTTCTGCCCTGCTATGGCATGGCCGAATGCTCGCTCGGGATCAGCTTTGTCGGCCTCGACGAGAGCGTGCATGTGGACCATGTGGATACCGAACGGATGCATCGCGACGGGATCGCCCAGACACTGGACCCCGCCCTTGCCGAGCGTGAGGGCCGCCATGTGACGCAATATGTGGATTGCGGGCGTCTGCTGCCCAGCTTCGAGGTGGCGATCCGCGACGAGGCTGGCAACGTCCTGCCCGACCGGCAGGCCGGTGTGATCACCGTGCGCGGACCCAGCGTGATGAGCGGCTATTTCGAAGACCCGGAAATGACCCGCCAGTCCCTCAGCCCCGATGGGTGGCTCGACACGGGCGATATCGGCTATCTCGCCGACGGGCGGCTCTACATCACCGGCCGCAAGAAAGACATGATGATCATCCATGGCCGCAATATCTGGCCGCAGGATATTGAATACATCGCCAAGGCGCAGCCGGGCGTCTATCACAACGATGTTGCGGCCTTCTCCGTGCCCGCTGAGGATGCTCACAAGGAACGGGCGGTTGTGGTGGTGCAATGTCGCGAACGCGACGACCTGAAGCGCGCCGCGTTGCGCAAGGCCATTGTCGCCACCGTGCGCGCGGAATTCGGCATCGATTGCATGGTGGAGCTGGTGCCCACGCGCACCTTGCCCCGCACCTCCTCGGGCAAGCTCGCGCGGGCGCGGGCGCGGCTCGACTTTCTGGAGCGGCAAGAAGCGGCAAAGGCGGCCAAGGTGCAGGAGTTGCGCCGCCCCAAGCAGGAAATGACCGAAGAAAAGCCGCTGCGTTACATTGCATGACAGGTCCCGTTGCCGTCACCGGCGCAGCAGGATTTGTGGGGCAGGCGGTCATCGCGAAACTGCTGGCCGAGGGGCATCAGGTTCGCGCGCTCATCCATCGGCGCGCCTTGCCGATACGGCACGCCCTGCTTGAGACGCAGAGCGGCGGACTGCATGATGACGCCGCTCTCGAGACCCTTGTGGCGGGCGCGTCGGCGGTCGTCCACATCGCCGGTGTCGTGCGGGGCCGAACATCAGCCGATTTCAACCCCGTCAATGTCGAGGGCGTTGCGCGCGCGGCCCAGGCGGCGCAGGCCGCCGGGGTGGGCCGGTTCATCCTCGTTTCGTCGCTTGCCGCGCGCGAGCCGCAGCTTTCGCCCTATGCCGCGAGCAAGCGGGCCGGTGAGGAGGCGCTGAGCACTGTTCTGTCTGATGACACCACGTCCTGCGTGGTCCTGCGCCCGCCTGCGATCTATGGGGCAGGGGATGTGGAACTTCTGCCGCTCTTTCGGCTCATGGCCCGGGGCATCACGCCCATGCCGGGACAGAAAGGCGCGCGCGCGTCGCTCTTGCATGTGGCGGACCTGGCCGGAGCGGTCCTCGCGCTGCTGGAGGCGGATGCGCGCGGCATCTATGCGCTCCATGACGGGCATGAGGGCGGCTATGGATGGGATGAGATCGCCGATATCGTCGAAGCGGTCGCAGGTCGCGGGCGTGGCTGGCGCATTCCGCTGCCCGAGACGCTTTTACGAACGGTGGCCTTTGCCAACCTGATGGCCGCCCGCGTTCTGAATTACCAGCCGATGCTGACGCCCGGCAAGGTAAACGAGTTGCGCCACCCCGATTGGGTCTGCGATAACGAAGCTCTCACGCAGGCCGCCGGCTGGTGCCCGAAACTGCCGCTCCCCGAGGGGCTTGCGCCGCTGCTTTCAGCGCGGAAAACTGGACGAAATGAAGGTGTGACCCATGTCATCTGATGCATCGACGCAAGACATCCTGCCAACGCTTTTCGGCTTTCTGGAGCGGTTTCCGGCGAAATCCGGGCCCTTGGGCGCACAGACCCATCTGGTCGCCGATCTCAATCTTGATTCCGTCAGCCTGATGGAATTGCTGGTGGAGATCGAAGATCATTACGACATCAGCCTGCCGCTCAACGCCATGGCCGATGTGGAAACCGTGCAGGACCTCGCCGACAAGATCGGGACATTGACGGAGAAGAACGCATGAGCATTTCCGACCGATTTGCCGAGCTTGCCCGAGTTCGCGACACGGCGCAGGCCATGGCCGCCGATCCGAGCCGCGTGGTGATGGAGAAAATCCTTTCGCCCACCGAAGCCATGATCGCGGGCAAGCCGACGCTTCTCTTCGGCACCAACAATTACCTCGGGCTGACCTTCGACGAAGGGGTCCTCGAGGCCGCCACCGCCGCCATGCATGAGCAGGGCAGCGGCACCACCGGCTCGCGCATGGCCAATGGCAGCTTTCACAGCCATGCAGCCCTTGAGGACGCCTTTGCCGCGTTTTACGGCTACCCCTCGGCGATGCTTTTCTCCACCGGCTATCAGACCAATCTGGGCCTGCTCATGGGGCTCCTGCGCCCCGGTGACAAGGTGGTGCTCGATGCGCATAGCCATGCCTGCATCTATGATGGCTGCCGCATCAGCGGGGCCGATTACTTCACCTTCAAGCACAATGATGCCGACGATCTGCGCAAGCGTCTGCGCCGCATGGGGGACGAGGCCGAGGGCGCGCTGGTGGTGGCCGAAGGGCTTTACAGCATGTGGGGCGATACCGCACCGCTCGCGGAAATATGCGCGGTAGCCAAGGAATACGGTGCCTGGCTGATGGTCGATGAGGCGCATTCCTTCGGCATCTACGGCGAAACAGGGCGCGGCGTCTGCGAGGCGGAAGGCATTCTGGATAAGGTCGATTTCATCACCGGCACCTTCAGCAAGAGCCTCGCCTCGCTGGGGGGCTTCTGTGTGAGCCGTCACCCGGAGATGCGGCTTTTGCGCTATGGCAGCCGGCCCTATATCTTCAGCGCCTCACCCAGCCCCGCCAGCGTGGCGGCGGCGCATGTGGCGCTCGATGCCGTGCGCGGCCGGCCTGAACTCAAGGCGCGGCTCTGGGCCAATGCAGAGCGCCTGCATGACGGCCTGCGCGCACTGGGCTACAGGCTCGCCTCCGAGCCAAGCCCCGTCATCGCCGTGCAGGTGCCCTCGCATGAAGAGGCGGTGCGGCTCTGGAATGCGCTTCTGAATAACGGCATCTATGTCAATCTGGTGATCCCGCCCGCCGCCCCGGATGGCGCGTCGCTCTTGCGCTGCAGCCTGAGTGCGGCGCATGATTTCGACCAGATCGACCGGATCCTCGCCGCCTTCGGGAAACTGGGCACGCCGTCGGAGACGGTGTTGCCCGAGCGGGTCGGCTGAGCGTCGGTGAAGCCGGATCAGCCCTCATTTCTGCTGGCGCATCTGTCGGACCCGCATCTGCCGCTCACCCCCGGGGTGACCCCGCGCGATTTTCTGGGCAAGCGCACGCTGAGCTATCTGTCATGGCACCTCAACCGCCGGCATCGCCACCGGCGCGAAACGCTTGACGCGCTCACGGCCGATCTGGCGCAGCAGGGGCCGGATCATATCGCGGTGACGGGCGATCTGACCAATCTGGGGCTGGAAACGGAATATCTGCAAGCACATGCCTGGCTCGACGACCTTGGCGAGCCTGAGAATGTCAGCGTGATCCCCGGCAATCACGAAGCCATGGTCAAAGGCGCGTGGGAGCGGGGCGGGGCGCATTGGCGCCCTTTCTGGCAAGGGGATTCGCCTGCGAGGAACCAGGCGCATGCCTTTCCCTATCTGCGGGTGCGCGGACAGGTGGCGCTCATGGGCCTTTCAACGGCGATCGCCTCGCGCCCCGGGCTGGCGGTGGGGGCGCTGGGTGAGGCGCAGCTTGCGCGCCTCGCGCCATTGCTTGCAAGGGCGCGCGAGGCCGGGCTCTGCCGTGTGCTGATGATCCATCATCCACCCCTTGCGGGAACGGTGCCCGCGCGCAAGGCGCTTCTCGACGCGCCGGCGTTGCAGGGGGTGCTTGCGCGGGAGGGAGCGGAGCTTTTGCTGCACGGTCACAGCCATCGCAGCCATCTGCAGGAGATCGATACGGCAGACGGGGCAGCACCGGTGATCGGTGTGCCTTCCGCCTCCTCCATGCATCATGAGCCGGCGGCCTACAATCTCTACCGGATCGCCACTCGGCCCGAAGGCTGGGCGCTGTCGGTCAAGACCCGCCGCTTGAGCGCGGCGCGACAGATCGAGGCACTTCAGGGTTTTGAGACGGTGATCGCCCGCAGCCATGCCGGAGGCAACGCGCCCTGATTCAGATGATGCAGTGCCGAGCGATTCCACGGGCAGCAATCCGAAAGGCGAAACCTGCCGCTTGACCCGCATCCGGCGCGCCTGTGCATCACGGGCATTTGACCTTGCCGCCGTGAGAGGCGATACACGCCGCAGCGCGGCTGTCCGCGCTCCGTAATCCAGCCCGGAACCGCCCCGCCATGCGCATGATGCTTCATCTCTTCAGGGCCTACCCCATGGCCAGCTTTCTGATGTTGCTGGCGTTGCTGCTGTCGGGTGTGGTCGAAGGTCTGGGAGTCTCTGCCCTTCTGCCCCTTCTCAAGATCGCGATGGGCACGGGCGAGGGCAGCGAAGCTGCGGCTCCCCCAAGCGAGTTCGAGCAATTCGTGCTCGATATCCTGGCGCGGCTGGGCGTTCCGGTAACCCTGGGCGCGCTCACCATCCTGATCGTGGTGGCAGCCACCATCAAGGCGGTGCTTTTGCTCATCGCCAAGCGGCAGGCCGGCTATACGGCAGCACAGGTAGCGACCGATCTGCGGCTCGAAGTGCTGCGCAACATGATGCGCAGCCGCTGGAACTTCTTTCTCCATCAGCCGGCGGGCAAGCTCAGCAACGCGCTCGCAACCGAGGCGCAGCGCGCCTCGACCGCCTACATGCAGGGTGCCATGGCGATCACCTTCTTCATTCAGGCGGTGGTCTATGGCGCGATTGCGGTGGCGGTCTCCTGGCAGGCCACGCTCCTGAGCCTCGTGGGCGGGGCGCTCATCATCGGGCTTTCGCATTTTCTCGTGCGGATCACCCGCAGGGCCGGGCGCAAGCAGACCGATCTGATGATTTCGCTCATGTCGCATGTCACCGACATGCTGCAATCGGTCAAACCGCTCAAGGCGATGGCGCGCGAGGACCAGGTGGATGACCTTCTCAAACGCGAAACCAATCGCCTCAACAAGGCCAAGCGCCGGCAGGTGCTGGCCGAGGCCGGGCTTTATTCGGGCCAGGATCTGCTTTTTGTCTGCCTGATCGCGCTGGGGGTCTATGTGGCCCTCGGGGTGCTCGATATCGAGTTCGCCGTCGTGGTGATCCTCGCCGTCACGCTGGGGCGCGCCTTTGCCTTTCTGGGCAAGGTGCAGAAGCAATATCAGAAACTCGCGCAGAACGACAGCGCCTACTGGTCACTCAAGGAAACAAGCCGTGCCGCCGAGGAAGAAATGGAGCATCTTGGCGGCCATGTCACGCCGACGCTCGATGAGGGCATCCATCTGCGCAGGGTCGGCATGGTCTATGACGGGCATCGCGTCTTTTCCGCGCTTGATCTGGAGATCCCGGCAAAGCGCATCACCACGGTGATCGGGCCTTCGGGCTCGGGCAAGACCACGGTGATCGACCTCGTGATCGGGCTGATCCGGCCCGATGCCGGTGAGGTCTTTCTCGATGATACGCCGTTGGGAGAGGTTGATCTGAAGGCCTGGCGGCGCATGGTGGGCTATGTGCCACAGGAAACGGTGCTTCTGCACGACACCGTGCTGCATAACGTGACGCTGGGAGACCCTGCGATTTCCGAGGCGCGCGCGGTCGAGGCGCTCAGGAAAGCGGGCGCGTGGGATTTCGTGCGCGCCTTGCCGCAGGGGTTGCAATCGGATGTGGGCGAGCGCGGCGGGCGGCTGTCGGGCGGGCAGCGTCAGCGCATCGCGATTGCCCGCGCGCTCATCAATGATCCGACGCTCCTGATCCTCGATGAGGCCACCAGCGCGCTTGACCCCGATAGCGAAGCCGCGATCATCGGCACGCTGCGCAAGCTGCGCGAGGAACTTACGATCCTGACCATTTCCCACAACAGCGGCCTTGCTCAGGCTGCGGATGTGATTCACCGGCTGGAACCCGGTGGCAGGATCACGACCGAATGGCAGAGCCGGGCTAGCTCAGAACAGTCTGGATCACCTGCGTAGCCTGTGCCACGGCCCCCGTTGCTTGCAGGGTTACAAATGTTCCCGTAAGGGCCGCCGTCTGGGAGGCGAGGCGCAGGTTTTCGCCCCGGAAGAGGTTGATCACCGCCAGAGCGACGCCCACCGGGAGGCACAGGAGCGCCACGGCGATGGACAGCAACCAGGCAGACAGCCGGATGCGGTCCATCTCGGATGGATCGCTCTGCTCGACGAGGTCCGGGTCGCGCATCGCGGTTCGAAGATGAAACTGATCCTCGGGTGCCTGATCCCATTTTTGCTCATGGCTGATCCGGGCAAGGATATGGCTGCGCTGCCGCTCGTATTCCACCTGCGAAGTCGACCGGGGGCACCGTCGCCTCAGGAGACCACGCCGCAAGTCAGGCAAGCGGGGCTCCACCTGACCGCACTGGGCGCCGCCAGCGGCGCAGGGATCATCGGTGTGCGGAACCGCTTCGATGGGGCGGCCGGGGTGGCCGGCCGAGCGTTCATCGCATTTTGCGACATAGCTCTGGTGGAGCATGCGCCGCAGTTGAATCAGCAACAGATCAGCGGCCATCGCTTCGGCAGATTGGGCCTCTGGCCGGTTCGTGACTTCCACATTCATGAACACGCCCGCGGCCCCGCGCGGCAAGGCTGCACTATCGTCATGATGCAGGGCCAGCTGCACATCGTGATAGGTCGTCTGCAGGAACCCTGTCTTGGCGCTGCCGATCCGCATCCCCAGAACGCGGTTGCCAAAGGCCTCGAGAGCATCAGCGACGCGTTGCACGGTTTCCGTGATGTCTATCTGTCTCGTACCGAGAAATACCAACCCGCCGGCAACCCACTGTTTGTCCTGGGTCATTTTGAAGTCCCGCCATGTTGTCACGCAGTGGATGTGTCGCAGGCAACTGAGAGATCAGTATGTTTCAAATATGGAAACTTGAGGGCGAGAATTCCTGAAATTGTGTGAACAAGACTTCATCGGATGGCCCATTGTTCACCCCGGAACGACGAATCGAGGGCGAGGTGGAACACTGTGTTTCGCATTCTGAGCCAAAAGAGAAGGGCGCCGTGGCGGGCGCCCTTCACAAGCTTTATTCTGGCTGCAATCAGCAGCTGTAATACATTCCGAACTCGACCGGATGAGGTGTGTGCTCGAAGAGCTCGATCTCTTCCATCTTGAGGTCAATATAGCCATCGAGCTGATCCTTGGTGAACACATCGCCGGCCAGAAGGAAGTCATGATCGGCCTTGAGGGCGTCAATGGCTTCGCGCAGCGATCCGCAGACGGTGGGAATGCCTTCGAGCTCTTCGGCGGGCAGATCATATAGGTTCTTGTCCATCGCCTCGCCCGGGTCGATCTTGTTCTTGATCCCGTCGAGCCCGGCCATGAGCAGTGCTGCAAAACACAGGTAGGGGTTGGCCGAGGGATCGGGGAAGCGGGCCTCGACACGTTTCGCCTTGGGGCTCTCGGTCCACGGGATGCGCACGCAGCCCGAGCGGTTGCGCGCGGAATAGGCGCGCAGCACAGGCGCCTCGAAGCCCGGAATCAGACGCTTGTAGCTGTTGGTCGAGGGGTTGGTGAAAGCGTTCAGCGTCTTGGCGTGTTTCAGAACACCACCAATGAACCACAGCGCTTCCTGGCTC
>SLDH01000181.1 GCA_007125415.1 Roseovarius sp. | reverse complement strand
GTTTGCCTCACCCCGGCGGACTGAGCAGGCACGTCCACCGACCGACCTTTCCCCGTACCGGAAGATCCGGAGCCGGTGCGGGAGCCGCCTTGCGCCTCGCCGCAAACCCCCTCCGGGAGTTTGGTATGGGCGAGCGTGGCGTGATGGCGCTGATCCTGCCCAACGCGCTCGAAACCGCCGGGGCCACGGGCCTCGATTCCAACGCCCCGATGACAAAGCAGCCCGAAGCGCTGGGCTTTGTCGGCAGCGCGGAAGACAGTGTCACGGCCCGTATCCACAGCGGCGGCACTACAGGCATGGCTGTGATCGAAGGCTGCTGGCGGGCCCGGCTTACCCGGACCGTGGCTTTACCCTGAGGGTCGGGTCCGCCTGCGTGGGGTCTTCGGGCCAGGGATGTTTCGGATAGCGCCCGCGCATGTCCTTGCGAACATCCCGATAGCTGCTGGCCCAGAAGCCGGGCAGATCGAGCGTGGTCTGCACGGGCCGCCGTGCCGGCGACAGAAGCGTGATGCGCAAGGGCCAGCCGGACACGGTGGGATGGGTAGTCTGGCCGAACATCTCCTGAAGGCGCAGGCTGATTTCCGGGTGATCGCCTGTGTAATCGATGGGGATCCTCCGCCCGGTCGGCGTGGTGAAATGCGCCGGCGCGCTGGCGTCGAGCGCTTTCATTTGCTCCCAGGAAAGCAGCGCGCGCAGGGGTTCAAGAATGTCGAACGCCTTCCACTCCTCCGCTGTCTTCACGCCATCGAGATAGGGCAAAAGCCATGTCTCGAGCCGGTCCATCAGCGCTTCTTCCGTCATCTCGGGCAAGTTATCGCCGCTTTTGCGCGCAAGCTCGACACGCGCGGCAAACCGGCGCGCAGGCGCTGACCAGACGAGACCAAGCGCGCGGACACCCTCCAGCATGGCCCGGGCCATCGCATCGGCAGGCGCGTCCTTCCACAAGCGGTCATCAAGGATGAGCGCACCGAATCGTTCCTGCCTGCGGGCGCGCACCCGGCGCGTCCGCTTGTCCCAAAGGCAGATGTAATCCCAGCGGATCTGATCGCCATAAAGGCTGCGCAATTCGGCTTCCGTGAGGGTCGTCGCCTGCCGGATGCGTGCTTCACGGGGATCACCGTCCAGATCCGTGGCCACGATCAGCCGCGCGCCTGAAAGCGGGTCACCCTCGGGCAGGGCGGCACCCTTGCCGCCCGAGAGCACATAGCGGGGCGCATCGCCCGCGCGGCGCAGCCCGATCCGGTCGGGATAGGCAAGGGCCGCCATGGCAGCATGGCTCAGCGGATCTGCGCCTGTCTGCCCTGTCTTGCGGGCCAGCCGCTGCGCTTCAGCGCGGATGCGGTCGATCACGCCCTTGTTGGCCTCGGGGCGCGGGGCTTTGAGCGTCTCGAGACGCAAGCCCAGATCGACCGGCGTGCCAGACGGCAGCGGGTCGCGCTCGGCCAGAAGGGCCGCGAGCGGGGCGGCAACCGCGCCGGCAGTGGCCAGCATATGGGCAAGGCGCGGATGCAAGGGCAGGGCGGCCAGCTTCTTGCCATGCGCGGTGATCCTGTTCTGTGCGTCGAGCGCCCCCAGCATCCGCAAGAGCGCCTGCGCTTCGCTGAAGGAGGTCGGATTGGGCGGTGTGAGAAAGGCCAGATCGCCGGGTGCGGCTCCCCACAGAGCCAGCTCAAGCGCAAAGCCGGCCAGATCCGCCGCTTCGATTTCGGCCGGTGGGAAAGGAAGAAGCGCGCCTTCCGCTCCCCTGGTCCAGAGCCGATAGGCGATGCCGGGAGCCATGCGCCCGGCGCGCCCCGCGCGCTGGGCGGCCTCGGCGCGGGTCACCGGCTCGGTGATCAGCCGCGACATGCCCGATGCAGGATCGAAACGAGCCCGCCGTGCTTTTCCGCCATCCACGACGATGCGGATATCTTCGATGGTGAGCGAGGTTTCCGCGATCGCCGTCGCAAGCACGATCTTGCGGCCCGTGGCGGCGGGGCGGATCGCGGCCCGCTGGGCGCTGAAGGGCATCGCCCCGAAAAGCATGTGCAGATGACAATCAGGCGGCAGGTCGTCTTTCAAGAGCGCTGCCACGCGCCGGATTTCGCCCTCGCCGGGGCAAAAGGCGAGCACGCCGCCCTCCGCCTCCGCCACGGCCCTGAGCACGAGATCCGCGAGCGCCCGCTCGAAGCGGACGCCCTTGCGCAAGGGCCGCTCAAGCCAGCGCGTCTCGACCTCATGGCTGACGCCGTCGGAGGTCAGGATGGGGGCAGTCATGAGGTCGGCCAGTGGCGCGGCATCGAGCGTTGCCGACATGGCCAGCAGGATCAGATCACCGCGCAGCGCCCCGGCGATCTCGAGGCAGAGCGCGAGTCCCAGATCGGCGTTGAGGGAGCGTTCGTGGAACTCGTCGAAGATCACAGCGCCCGTGCCCGTGAGTTCGGGGTCCGACTGGATCATCCGGATCAGGATTCCTTCGGTGACTACCTCGATCCTTGTGGCGTGGCCGGTTCGCGCTTCGCCCCGCATGCGATACCCAACGGTCTCGCCGACATTCTCCCCCAGCATCCCGGCCATCCGCTCCGCTGCGGTCCGGGCGGCCAGCCGGCGCGGCTCGAGCATCACGATACGCCCCTCCGTGAGTTCCGCGGCCAGCATTTCAAGCGGCACGACCGTGGTCTTGCCGGCGCCGGGCGGGGCCTGCAAGACCGCGCGGCCCTGTGCGCGCAGTGCTGCGATCAGATCATCAAGCAGGTCATGTATGGGCAAGATCTGTGTCATGCCCGCCTTATCGATGATTTTGCCTCTGGTGCAAAGAACGCGGAGCGATCAGAGCACAGGTTTCATTTTGCCAAAAATACTCAGACGCACGTCCTGAGGCAGGTGCCGGATTCTGGGTATTTGACCCAAGAAGAAGCCAGGTCGGGGTGGACAAGCCGGCTGATCACGCGTCAATTGGGCGTGCAGACTACGCGAGGCGTGACAGGCCATGAATATCGAGCAGCTTTCCTCAGCCGTCATGGCCGGCGAACGGCGCGCGCTGGCGCGTGCGATCACCTTGATCGAGAGCAGCCGTGCCGACCATCGCGCGCAGGCGGCCGAGCTGGCCGAGCACCTGAAGCAGGCCGATGGGCAAGCCTTGCGGATCGGGTTGAGCGGCACACCGGGTGTGGGAAAATCCACCTTCATCGAAAGTTTCGGCATGATGCTGACAGGGCAGGGGCTGCGGGTTGCTGTTCTTGCCGTTGATCCGAGCTCGGCGCGATCGGGTGGCTCCATCCTTGGCGACAAGACGCGTATGGATCGGCTGAGCCGCGATCCGAAGGCGTTTATCCGGCCCTCGCCCTCGCGCTCGCATCTGGGTGGTGTCGCACGGCGGACGCGAGAGGCGGTCAACCTGTGCGAGGCGGCGGGGTTTGACGTCGTTCTGATCGAGACGGTGGGGGTCGGGCAGTCGGAGACGGTGGTCGCGGAAATGTCGGATGTCTTCGTTCTGCTTCTTGCGCCTGCGGGCGGGGATGAGTTGCAGGGTGTCAAGCGCGGGATCATGGAGATGGCAGATATCATTCTCATCAACAAGGCTGATGGCGATCTGAAGGCGGCGGCCCAGCGGACCTGCGCGGATTACGCCGGGGCTCTGCGCCTGTTGCGCAAGCGGCCACAGGATCCGGACGGGTTTCCCAAGGCGATGACGGTCTCGGCGCTTGAGGAGGATGGGCTGAAGACAGCCTGGGCAGAGATGCAGGCGCTGACCGAATGGCGCCGGGAAAACGGATTCTTCGACCGGCGGCGGACCGAGCAGGCGCAATACTGGTTCGAGCAGGAGGTGCGGCAGGCCCTGCTGGCACGGCTGGAGACACCGCAGGCGCGCGCGGCATTTCGGGAGGCAAGTGCGGATGTGGCCGCCAGCCGGGTCACACCCACTGCCGCCGCGGCGACGCTGCTGGAGAAGCTCGGGATCGACACGCGATGATGCCCGGCTGTGGCATGCGCCGGTTCTTCCGGTCCTGAACCGCGCGTGACAATCCGGGCATGCATGGCTCAGGGCACCGCGGCCAGCGTGATGAAGGCTGCGAAGATCACCAGATGTATTCCGCCATGGAGCACCGTCGTGCGCCCGGTGGCCAGGGTGAGGGTTGCAACGAAAAGGCTGAGCACGAGCAGCACGATATGCTCGGCGTCAAGACCAAGGATAAGTGTTTGCCCCATAATCAGCGATAGAACGGCAACCGTTGGAATGGTCAGGCAGATCGAGGCCAGCGCGGAGCCGAGTGCGAGGTTCAGGCTTGTCTGCACGCGGTTGGACCGCGCCGCCTTGTAGGCGGTCACGCCTTCAGGCATCAACACGACAAGGGCGATGGCCACACCCACAAGGGCATCGGGCAGGCCCGCGCCTGCAACCGCCACTTCGACCGGATGAGCGAGGCTTTCAGCAAGCAGAACCACGGCCACCAGCGCAACCGGCAGCAGGACCAGCCCGCCGAGAAACGTGCGTCGGCGGGGAGGAGCATGCACATGCGCCGGCGCGATCGCATCCAGAAAGTCGTCCCGGTGGCTGATCGTCTGCACGTAAAGGAAGAGAGCGTAGAGAGCCAGCGAGACGACAGCGACAAAAACCAACTGCGGGGTTGCATAAACGGGGCCGGACACGGCTAGCGTGAAGTTCGGCAAGATCAGCGCCAGAACGGCCACGGTGCCGAGCAGCGCCAATGCGGATGTCGCCGCGCGCGCCTGAAACCCGCTTTCGTGATAGCGCACCCCGCCGGCCACAAGGCATAATCCTACAATGCCATTCAGCGTGATCATGATGGCCGCAAAGACGGTGTCTCGCGCGATGGCGCTTTCGCCTGCGGGTGCGGCCAGCAACAACGACACGATGAGCGATACCTCGATCACAGTCACCGCGACGGCCAGAAGGATCGACCCGAACGGCTCGCCTATGCGGAGAGCCACTGTTTCGGCGTGGTGCACTGCCGAAAACACGGTCGCAAACAACAATGCCGCCGCAATCGGGACAATCCACCCCGCAATCGTACCGCCGAACAGCGTGATCTCGGAGAGAACAAGCAACAGTGCAAGAGTCGGTACGACAATCGTCCATATCGGTGTGACGTGATCTGCTGCGGTCTCATCTGCCCTGCTGGCATTGAGTTTCACGAGACATCCTTATAGCTGATTTCCCGCGCATTGCTGCCGGTCTTGCCGCGGCGCGCATGCAGACGGTTGAGCGCGTTCACGTAGGCCCGCGCCGAGGCGACCACCGTGTCGGTATCGGCGGACTGGCCGACGGCAATCATGCCCGCGTCTTCCAGTCGGACCGAAACGGTGGCTTGTGCATCGGTGCCTTCGGTCACCGCATGCACCTGGTAGAGCGACAGATGCGCATCATTGGGATGCAAGGCGCGCACCGCCTTGAAACTGGCATCGACCGGGCCGTCGCCGCGCGCCGTGGCGCTTTGCTCGGTCTCGCCCACGCGCATCACAAGGGTCGCTTGCGCCGGACCATCGGTCCCGCACGCGACCTGCAGCGATGTGATTTGCAAGTGATCATTTGCAGGATCGGCCCCTGCGCTGACAAGGGCGATGAGATCCTCGTCATAGATTTCCTTCTTGCGGTCGGCGAGCGACTTGAAGCGCACGAAGACATCGGCCAACTGGTTGTCGGCCAGATCGAAACCCAGATCCTTGAGCTTGGACCGCAAGGCGGCACGTCCCGAATGCTTGCCCATGACGATGTTGGTTTCGGTCAGGCCCACATCCTCGGGGCGCATGATCTCGAAGGTTTCGGCGTTCTTGAGCATCCCGTCCTGATGGATGCCGCTTTCATGGGCGAAGGCGTTCTTGCCGACGATGGCCTTGTTGAACTGCACGTTGAACCCTGAGACGCTGGCCACCCGGCGCGAGATATTCATGATCTTCGTGGTGTCGATGCCGGTGTGATAGGGCATGATATCGCCCCGCACCTTCATGGCCATCACCACCTCTTCCAGCGCGGTATTGCCCGCGCGCTCCCCCAACCCGTTGATCGTGCATTCGATCTGGCGCGCACCGCCCGCGACGGCGGCGAGGGAATTGGCCGTGGCCATGCCGAGATCGTTGTGACAATGAGTGGCGAAGACCACCTCCTGCGCGCCCGGAACCGTGGCGATCAGCCGCCGGATCAGGTCGGCGCTTTCCTCGGGCGCGGTGTAGCCCACCGTGTCGGGGATGTTGATCGTGGTGGCACCGGCCTTGATGGCGATCTCCACAACGCGGCAGAGATAATCCCATTCGGTGCGCGTGGCGTCCATGGGCGACCATTGCACGTTGTCGCACAGGTTGCGCGCATGGGTGACCGTCTCGTGAATGCGCTCGGCCATTTCCTCTTGCGTGAGGTTCGGAATGGCGCGGTGCAGGGGGGAGGTGCCGATAAAGGTGTGGATACGCGGGCGTCTGGCATGGCGCACCGCGTCCCAACAGCGGTCGATATCCTTCAGATTGGCGCGGGCGAGCCCGCAGATCACGGCATTCTTCGTGTTCTTCGCGATCTCGGTGACGGCATTGAAATCCCCTTCGGAGGCGATGGGAAAGCCCGCTTCGATGATGTCCACGCCCATCTCGTCGAGCAACTCGGCTATTTCCAGCTTTTCCTCGTGGGTCATGGTGGCGCCCGGGCTTTGTTCACCGTCGCGCAAGGTGGTGTCGAAGATGACGACGCGGTCTTTGTTCGCCGTTGGCGAAACGCGGTCTTTGTCTGAGTGTGTCATGTCGGGTCTCGTCTGTCGGAAATGGGTCCTAAGCTGGCATCACGGCGCGGATGGCACATCCTCTGAGCGGTCGCGCCCTGGGGCACGCTCAGAGGCGGCTTAGGAGGAGACCGCATGCAGCAGCGCTGCGCCCCATCGGGCACCTGACCGGCTGGATATGCTGCGATTTTCTCATGGCGCACAGCATAGAGGCAGTGAGTGGCGATGAAAACCCCTCAATTCATCGGGCCGGGCGGGCGCTGCCACGGTCTGCGCCACGGCCTTTGCACACGGCCTTTGCGCACGGCCCCTGCCGGGCCATGAGGCGGCTGTGAGCGATGCTTGACGGAGGGCAGCCCGCGGCTACGTCCCGAGGATGGAAAATGCACTTCTCATCGGGGCGTCGGGCGGAATCGGACGGGCGCTTTCCGCTGCCTTGGGCGCGCGCGGCGTGGCAGTGACGGCGGTGTCGCGCAGCGGGCAGGGGCTGGATGTGACGGATGAGGCGTCGGTGGCGGCGGCGCTTGATCCGCTCGAGGGTCCGTTCGATCTGATCTTCGTGGCGACGGGGGCGCTCGGAATCGACGGATCCAAGCCTGAAAAGAGCCTGCGCGAGGTGACGCCGAAGGCGATGCTGGATCAGTTCATGCTCAACTGCATCGGGCCGTCGCTGATCCTGAAACATGCATCCCGGCTCCTGCCACGTGATCGGCGCGCGATCTTCGCGGCGCTGTCGGCGCGGGTGGGCTCCATCGGCGACAACCGCCTGGGCGGCTGGTACGCCTATCGCACCGCCAAGGCGGCGCTCAACCAGATGATCCATTCCGGCGCGATCGAACTTTCCCGCACGCATGGGCAATCGATCTGCGTGGCGTTGCATCCGGGCACCGTCGCGACGCCCTTTACCGAGAAATATCTCGGCCGACATCCGGCCGTGGCGCCTGCGGAGGCCGCGCGCAACCTGCTCAGGGTGCTGGACGGGCTGACACCGGCACAGACCGGGCAGTTCCTTGACTGGCAGGGGGAGGTCGTGCCGTGGTGAAGCGGATGATCCTCGTGCTGGGGGATCAGTTGAGCGCTGATCTTTCGGCGCTGCGTGCGGCGGACCGGGAGACTGACCTGATCGTCATGGCGGAAGTGTCGGATGAGGCGGGCTATGTGCCGCATCACCCCAAGAAGATCGCGCTGGTCCTGTCGGCCATGCGCCATTTCGCCGAAGAACTGACTGAAGATGGCTGGCAGCTTGCCTATACGCGGCTTGATGACCCGGAGGCCAGCCGGTCCATCGTGGGCGAGTTGATGCGGCGCGGTCAGGCACATGGCACAAGTGAGGTGCTGGTGACGCGGCCGGGAGAATGGCGGCTGATCGAGGCGCTGGAAGCTGCGCCGCTCACCGTGTCCTTCCTGCCCGATGATCGCTTCATCGCATCGCAAGAAGAGTTCGACGCCTGGGCCGAGGGGCGCAAGGATCTCAGGATGGAATATTTCTACCGGGAGATGCGGCGCAAGACCGGGCTGATGATGGAGGGGGAGAAACCGGCGGGCGGGAAGTGGAACTACGACCATGACAATCGCAAGCCGGCCAGGGATGATCTGCTGCGTGCCGAGCCGATGCAGTTCACCCCCGATGCCATCACCGAAGAGGTGCTGGATCTGGTCGCGCGCCGTTTCGGTAACAATTTCGGCCGCCTGTGCCCTTTCTGGTTCGCGGTGACGCGCACACAGGCGCGGCGCGCGCTCGATCATTTCGTGAAGAACCTGCTGGCGGGGTTCGGCGATTATCAGGATGCGATGCTGACGGGCGACCGCTTTCTGCACCATTCGGTTCTGTCGCCTTACATCAATATCGGCCTGCTGTCGCCCATGGAGGTGTGCCAGCGGGTGGAAGAGGCGTGGAAGGCAGGCGACGTGCCGATCAATGCCGCGGAAGGCTTCATCCGCCAGATCATCGGCTGGCGCGAATACATGCGCGGCATCTACTTTCGCGAAGGGCCGCGCTACTCGGCGCGAAATGCGCTGGAGCACGAGGCGGCGCTGCCGGCGATGTATTGGGGGGCCGAGACGGGCATGCACTGCATGGCGCAGGCCGTGGCCCAGACCCGCGACGAGGCCTATGCGCATCACATCCAGCGCCTGATGGTCACCGGCAATTTCGCGCTTCTGGCCGGGGTGGACCCTGCCCGCGTGCAGGAGTGGTATCTGGCGGTATATGCGGATGCGTTCGAATGGGTGGAGGCCCCCAATGTGGCGGGGATGAGCCAGTTCGCCGATGGCGGGATCATCGCCAGCAAGCCCTATGTCAGTTCCGGCAATTACATCGACCGGATGTCGGATTATTGCAGGAATTGCAGCTATTCGGTGAAGGACAAGACGGGCGAGACGGCCTGCCCGTTCAACCTGCTCTACTGGCATTTCCTTTGGCGTCACCGGAGCCGCCTTGAGCGCAATGCGCGGATGGGAACCATGTACCGCACCTGGGACCGGATGGACAAGGCGCGCCGCGAAGCGGTGCTCGCGGGGGCTGAGCGGGTGCTGGCCCGGCTTGATGCGGGCGAGGTGGTCTGACCTGATTGGCTGCGCTGGCGCGCAGGCCGGTCATCTCGGCTGCGCCTCGGTGCGGGTGGTGACGTGACGCGTCAGGGGAGCGGGGGCGTGCTGGCCGGCTGCGGCAGGACGCCTCCGGCGGGAGTATTTTTCGAACAGTGAAGAGGGGATCACCAGACCCCGTGACGATTGAGTTCGTCGCGCAGATCGGTCTTGAAATCCAGCGCGTCCGGCTCTGGTTTCGTGACCAGAGAAACCCCGATGAAGAGCAGCACCGAGACCGCGATCACCGCAGCTGCAAGGGTGGGGTCGAACACGCTGATGCCCTTGATCATGGCCATGTAGATGGCCGTTACGGCGCCGCCTGTGAGCGAGGCGAGCACACCTGCGGCGGTTCCGCCGCGCCAGAAGAAGGCACCGATCATTGCGGGAACGGTAACGATCAGCCCGGCGGCGGAGAGGGCGGCGAGCTGTTCCACGATGGGCGCATTCTGCAAGGCGAACCAGGCGGCGAAGAGCACGACGATGATCACGACGATGCGGCCGATCAGGATCTGGCGCGCATCGCTGCCTTCGCGGTGGTTCATCAGATCACGCGCGACCATGCTGCCCAGTGTGAGGGCGATGGAATCGAGCGTGGAGATGGCCGCCGACAGGATGCCGATGATCAGCAGAAGGCTCACCACCAGTGGCACCGCGCCCGAGCCCAGAAGGGCGGGTGTGGCTCCTGCCGGACTTTCAAGATCGGGCGCGATGATGAGGGCCGCAAACCCCCAGATCACCGCGATCAGCGTGAAGATGAGGCCGAAACCCAGCACCCAGAAGATCATCCGTCGCATGGCCGCAAGATCGCGCGTCACGAAAAGCCGCTGGCTGACCTGCGGATTGCTGAGCGGAAAGAAGAACCATGGCAGGGCCAGTGCCACGAAGGTGGGCAGCGACCAGAGGCCCGGGCCCGGCACATCGAG
The DNA here is from genome assembly GCA_007125415.1 of Roseovarius sp. Classification (GTDB taxonomy): domain Bacteria; phylum Pseudomonadota; class Alphaproteobacteria; order Rhodobacterales; family Rhodobacteraceae; genus Roseovarius. The sequence goes on along the minus strand of SLDH01000181.1, from coordinate 6,949 downwards.
CCATGCCGCGTTGCGCTCCATGATTTGCGCGCCGAATTCGGCCCATCCGCCGATGAAGGAGACGACAAAGCCCACGGCCAGCAGGGCCGAGACGAGCATGACGGCGGCCTGTACCGCATCCGTCCAGGCGACCGAGCGCAACCCGGCCACCAGGGTCCAGAAAATGGCGAGGGCCGCCCCGGTGGCGATGGCCATGGGCAGGGTGATCTCTCCACCCGTGACCCCTGACAGAAGCAGGCCGATTCCGGCCATCTGCGTGGTGCAGTAGGGCATGAGGAACACAAGGCTGATCACTGCCGACAGCCGCGCGATGTGGCGCGAACCGTAGCGCGCGCCCAGCATTTCAGCCGGTGTGATGAAGCCCCAGCGCTTTGCGGCCAGCCAGAAGCGCGGCCCGAAGATCACCAGCAGGACAAGGCCCGAGAAATAGATCAGCTCGAACCCGAGCGCGCCGATGCCGCCGCGATAGGTCAACCCGGTCAGCACCACCAGCATGAAGGCCGAATACGTGGTCGCAGCGTAGGAGAGCCCGGCCACCACGCCGCCGATATGCCGTCCGCCGAGATAATAGTCGAGGGCCGTGCCGGAGTTCTCGCGCGCCGCGGCGAGCGCGATACCGCCACCCAACACGGCGAAAAGCGCGACGGTGATCCAGATCAGGCTTGGCGATATCATCTCAGACCCTCCATCGGGCCACGCCCACCGCGATGAGCGCGACCACCGCAAGCCCGAAGAGGCACCAGAAGATCACAATGCCAAAGCCGGGTGCGCCGCCACCAAGAAGCCCATAGGGCACGATCACGCCTGCGGCGATCAGAAGGCCCGCCGCCACGAGCCAGAGGCCGAATCCTCTCATGTCCATCGCGCTCCTTCTGTTTGGGTTCATTCGGTCTCGGGTGTGGCGCCGTCAGGCACAGAGTCCTGCGTTTGGGGCAGGTCTTCGCCGGTTTCGGGGGGCTCCTCCCCGGTTTCTTCCCCGGCGTCCTCGCCGGCCTGCGATGTCTGGCTTGCCAACGCACCGCTGATCCAGTCCCCGCTGCGTTCCTCGCCGCTGGCATAGCGCATCGTCCCCTGGCCCTGCCGTTTGCCGCGCAGGAACATGCCCTCATAGATATCGCCATTGGAATAGGTGGCGATGCCCCGGCCACTGATTTCGCCGTTTTCCCATTCGCCCTCATAGGTGAAGGAGTCGTTCTGGGGCGTTTCGGGATTGTCGGGGATCACGATCCGGCCCTGACCGTGGCGTTGTCCGCCTTTGAAGCTGCCGGTATAGACCGATCCGTCGGGATAGGTGGCGATGCCTTCGCCCTCGCGCTGGCCATCGACCCAGTCTCCCTCGTAACGGTAGCCGTCGGCATAGGTCATCACGCCGAAGCCATGGTTGCGCGCGTTGCGGAAAGCGCCCTCATAGACCACGCCGTTGGGATAGGTCGCGATGCCCTTTCCCTCGATCACCCCATCGACCCATTCCCCCTCATAGGTGGCCCCGTCGGGGTAGATGATCTTGCCCGTGCCATTGGCGAGATCATCGCGGAAGCTGCCCTCGTAGACCGAGCCGTCGGGATAGATCACCCGACCCTCACCGGAAATCTTGCCGGCGACCCATTGCCCCTTGTATTCATAGCCGTCGACGCCGGTAAAGGTGCCTTGCCCGTCGCGCTGATCGTCCTTGAATTCACCTTCGTAGATATCGCCATTCTGATAGACGATACGGCCTTCGCCCTCGCGCCGACCCGAAACGAGCGCGCCTTCGAAGATGTCGCCATTGGGCTGTACGAGCCGCCCGATGCCATTGATCTGACCATCTTGCCACGGGCCGGTGTAGATCAGCCCGTCGGGCATCGAGAGCGTGCCCTCGCCATGCCGTGCGCCCTGTGCGACGCCCCCCTCATATGTGGCGCCATCGGGATAGGTGATGATGGCCTCCCCTTCCTTGACGCCGTTCACCCAGTCGCCGTCATAGATATAGCCCCCGGGGTTTTCCATCCGGCCACGACCATGATGCATCGCATTGAGAAAGCCGCCCTCATAGCGCACGCCATTGGCATAGATGGCCACGCCGGTGCCGGTGATGTTTCCTTCCTCCCATTCGCCCTCATAGGTGCCGCCGTCGGTGAAGACGATTCTGCCGATGCCATGGGGCTTGCCTCTTGCGAACTCACCCTCATAGACCGACCCGTTGGGAAACCGCGCAGTGCCGCGTCCGCGGATTTCACCATCTACCCATTCGCCGCTGTATTCATACCCGTTGGGCAGGGTGTAGGTGCCTGTGCCGTGCTGCAATCCGTTGCGGAACGTTCCCTCGTAGATGCCACCATCATCGTATTGTTTGGTCTGCACATCGCCATCCTGGGCCAGCGCTGCCGCGCCGACACCAAGCGAAAGGGCCATTGCCAATACCCTTGGGATGCTTCTGGTCATGTCGATCCTCTGACGTCCTGGCCTGACTGCCCGGCCGCTCGAGACCGAAACTATTGAACCTTGGGGCGCGGGGCAACGGCTTTCCCGTGAAACGGCTTTCCCTTGCGCGTCGATCTGCTAGATGAGGCAGAAGAACGCGAAGGGAAAGCGGCATCATGAGAGACAGGTTCCGCCTGACACTGGCACAGTTGAACGCCACGGTGGGGGATTTGTCGGGCAATGCGTCCCTGGCGCGTGCGGCATGGGAGGAAGGCCGCGCGGCAGGGGCGCAGATGGTGGCGCTGCCGGAGATGTTCATCACCGGCTACAACACGCAGGATCTGGTGATGAAGCCGGCCTTTCATCAGGAGGCCATCGCCGCCATCGAGAGGCTTGCGCGGGATTGCGCCGATGGCCCGGCGCTGGCCATCGGCGGCCCGGCCCTGAGTGGCGCGGTTCTCCACAATGGGTATTACATCCTGCGCGAGGGCCATGTCGCGGCCACCGTGGTCAAGCACCATCTGCCCAATGATACCGTCTTCGACGAGAAACGCCTCTATGCCTCGGGCGATATCGGCGGGCCTTATGTGGTGGGTGGCGTGCGTATCGGCACGCCGATCTGCGAGGATGCGTGGTTTCCCGATGTGACCGAGACCCTTGCAGAGACGGGTGCGGAATTCCTGCTCATTCCCAACGGATCGCCCTATCACCGCGGCAAGCTGGAGCTTCGGCAGAACCTGATGGTGGCACGGGTGATCGAGACGGGCCTGCCGCTTGTCTATCTCAACCTCGTGGGCGGGCAGGATGATCAGGTCTTTGACGGTGGCAGTTTCGTGCTCAATCCCGGCGGCGAACTGGCGCTGCAACTGCCGGTGATGGAGGAGGCCGTTGCGCATCTCGATCTGGTGCGCGGCGCCGATGGCTGGCGCGCCGAGATGGGCGCGCGGGCGCGCATTCCCGGCATGCTCGAACAGGATTACCATGCCATGGTGATGAGCCTGCGCGATTACATGCGCAAGAGCGGGTTCTCCAAGGCTCTGCTGGGGCTGTCAGGCGGGGTCGACTCGGCGATTGTGGCGACCATCGCCGCCGATGCGCTGGGGCCTGAAAATCTGCGCTGCGTCATGTTGCCGAGCGAATTTACTTCGCAGATGTCGCTGGACGATGCCGGGGCGGTGGCCGCAAATCTGGGTTGCGGCCATGACGTGTTGCCTCTTGCCGAGGGTCGCGATGCGATCACGCGGACGCTGGCCCCGCTTTTCGAGGGGCTGGAGGACGGGCTGGCGGAGGAAAACCTGCAATCGCGCCTGCGGGGGCTGCTTCTCATGGCGCTCAGCAACAAGTTCGGCGAGATGCTTCTGACTACCGGCAACAAGTCCGAGGTCGCCGTGGGCTATGCGACGATCTATGGCGACATGGCGGGGGGCTACAACCCGATCAAGGATCTCTACAAGACCCGCGTGTTCGAGATCTGCCGCTGGCGCAATGCCAATCATCGCGCCTGGATGCAGGGGCCGGCGGGGGCGGTGATCCCCGACCGGGTGATCACGAAACCGCCCTCGGCGGAATTGCGGGCCGACCAGAAGGACAGCGACTCGCTGCCCGATTATCCGGTGCTGGACGGGATACTGGATATTCTCGTGGATCAGGACGGATCAGTCGAGGATTGTGTCGCGTCGGGCTTCTCGCGCCAGGACGCGGCGAAGGTCGAACACCTGCTTTATGCCTCGGAATACAAACGCTTCCAGTCGGCACCCGGCACCCGGCTTTCCAAGCGGGCCTTCTGGCTTGATCGGCGTTATCCGATCGTCAATCGCTGGCGTTCGGGAGAGTGAGAATTGTCGGAATTGGGTATTTTCGCCAAGAAGAAACAGTGTCACTCCGAACGCCGGGCTGCAAGGCGGGCAAGCGCCGGGCGCAGGGGCAGAAAAGCGCGGTATGCCAGTTCCAGCAGCGGCGTGACGCCCGGAAGGCGCGCGAGCCGCGCCGCCCATTGCCAGCGCGGCAGCACGGCCCAGATGCGGGCAAATCCCGCCGCCCCCGACACGAGCCGGCCTTCTTCATCGCGAATGTGAAACCGGCTCAGCGCGGCGTCCTGTGAAAGATCATCGCCAAGTTCCTCGTTTGATGAGGCATCAACGAAGCACAGGTTTTCCGACCCGTCCTGCCTTTTGTAATGGTCGATCTCGAGCGTGCAGAGCGGGCAGGCGCCATCGTAGTAGACGGTGAGTTTTTCGTCGTGTTTCATGCCCGTGATACGTATGCTGGGCCTGTTCGGTTCATTCCCACCAGCGATCCACGGTGGCGATGTCTTCATCGGACCAGCCGAAATGATGGGCGAACTCATGCACGACCACATGTGCGATGAGATCGGTGAGGGTCACATCGCCCCTCTCGCGCCATTCGGCCAGGATGGGCTTTCGAAAGAGCCAGACGATATCGGGCATCTGGGCCTGATCGGCCGTTGATTTCTCGGTCATCGGAATGCCCTCGTAGAGCCCTGTAAGCTCAAGCGGGTCGCTCAGGCCCACGGCGGCCAGCATGTCGCTGTCAGGCCAGTCCGTCACACGCAGGGCGACGTCGAGCGCCGCCGCCCTGAAGGGTTCGGGGAAGGCGTCTGTCGTTGCCCGGGCGATGTCTTCCATCTCTTCAAGGTCCATGCCGTGTCAATAGAGTGCGCAGGCTGGCGCATCAACCGCGCTGATCCCTGCGCCTTCGCTGCCTTGCCATTCTGGACAAAGCCGTTGTGCTGTGACATCTCCCGCTGCAACAGGAGCATCACCCATGACGATCACACGTTTCGCCCCATCGCCCACCGGCTACATCCATGTGGGCAACCTGCGCACCGCATTGATGAACTATCTGATCGCGCGCAAGGCGGGGGGCAGCTTCATTCTGCGTATCGACGATACCGATCCCGAGCGCTCGAAAGAGGAATATGTGGATGCGATCAAGCAGGATCTGGAATGGCTCGGCCTCACCTGGGATCGGGTCGAGCGTCAGTCCGAGCGGTTGGACCGCTATGCCGAGGCCGCCGACCGCCTCCGCGAGATGGGGCGCTTCTATGAGGCGTTCGAGACGCCGACGGAGCTCGATCTCAAGCGCAAGAAGCAACTCAACATGGGCCGCCCGCCGGTTTACGACCGAGCGGCGCTGGCACTGACGCAGGCCGAAAGGGATGCGCTGCGAGCGCAGCGCGGGAATGGCGTGTGGCGCTTCAAGCTCGATCAGGAGCGGATCACCTGGGTTGACGGGATCCTTGGCGATATCTCCATCGACGCGGCCTCCGTGTCGGATCCGGTACTGATCCGGGGGGATGGGCAGGTGCTCTATACGCTGGCTTCGGTGGTGGATGATATGGAGATGGGGGTGAGCCATGTGGTGCGCGGCTCGGACCATGTGACCAATACCGCGACGCAGATCCAGATCATCGCGGCGCTGGGCGGCACACCGCCCGATTTCGCGCACCACTCCCTGCTGACCGGCCCGAAAGGCGAAAGCCTGTCAAAGCGTCTGGGCACGCTTTCGCTGCGTGATCTGCGCGAGGCCGGGGTGGCGCCGATCGCGCTTTTGAGCCACATGGCGCGTCTGGGCTCGGCCGATCCGGTGGAGTTGCGCCACGACATTTCCGAGTTGATCGACGGGTTTGATATCTCCCGCTTCGGTTCCGCGCCGACGAAATTCGACGAGCAGGATCTTTATCCGATGACGGCGCATCACCTGCAATCGCTGCCCTATGAGGCGGTGGCAGAGCGGGTGCGCGGCCTTGGCGTCCCTGACGGTCTGGCGGCGCAATTCTGGTTGGTGGCGCGCGACAACATCACGACACTCAACGATCTTGAAGGCTGGTGGAAACTTTTCCGCGACGGGGCCGATCCGGTGATCGACGCCGAGGACGCGGAATTCGTGGCGCAAGCGCTCGAACTTCTACCCGAAGGGCCACATGATGCTCAAAGCTGGTCCGAATGGACAAACGCGGTGAAGGCGGCGACGGGCCGCAAGGGGCGCGCCCTTTTCATGCCGCTGCGAAAGGCGCTGACCGGGCAGGCACATGGGCCGGACATGGCACAGGTGCTCCCGCTCTTGCAGGTGATCCGCGCAAAGGCCTGATGGCTGCCCGTCCCGGTTCTGGCTTGCGGCTCAGGTTTTCCGGGCTTCGAGGCCGAGCTGCGCAAGATGCGTGTCGGTCAGATTGCGCTCATCGGGTGTGAGGCGGCGGTGGCGCGGATAGAGCGGCGCGTCCCTGTCATCGAGAATGGGCGTGTTCCAGCCGGCAGTCGTGTCGAAGAAATTCTGCACCCCTGCCTCACCGAACTCGCGCAGGTAGCCCTGCACCACCACGTCGAGATAGCTCAGCAGCACCGGCCCCGCCCGATCTCGCTTCACGTGCCGCGTGTCGCTGATGGCGTAGACCGCGACTTCCGGCTGATGGGGCAGGGGGTGGCGCACCTGATGGGTGGCGCGCAACCTTTCATACGCGGCCTCGCGCTGGTCAAGGGCGTGCCAGTCCGCGCCCGGAACCTCGGCAATCAGCCCGTCGATCTCGCAG
>SLDH01000050.1 GCA_007125415.1 Roseovarius sp. | reverse complement strand
ATGGCACGATCGTTCTGCGCTTTGCCGGGCCGATCACGGAAAGCATTCTGGAAAGCACCATTCGCCCCGCCATCGCAAAGGCTGCCACGGGAAGATGAAAGGCCGGCCGGGACAATGTTCGGTAACCGTCGCCAAAGACCCGAAGATATGAGAAAGGCGGCCCGCATGGGGCCGCCTTCCTCCGTTTACTCTTGCCGAAATCAGTTCGGCAGGATCACCGCGTCGATCACATGGATCACGCCGTTGGACGCTTCGATATCGGCGGTGGTCACATTGGCGCCGTCCACGGTCACGCCATCTTCCGTCATGATCGTGACAGAGCCGCCCTGCACGGTTTCGGCCATCATGCCATCGCTCAGATCTCCCGACATCACCTTGCCCGGCACCACGTGATAGGTGAGCACAGCGGTCAGTGTTTCGAGGTTTTCGGGCAGCAGCAGGTCTTCCACCGTGCCTTCGGGAAGCGCGGCGAAGGCCTCATCTGTCGGCGCGAACACGGTGAACGGGCCTTCTCCCTTCAACGTGTCAACAAGGCCCGCCGCTTTCACGGCAGCAACAAGGGTCGTGAAGCTGCCGGCTTCGACGGCGGTATCGACGATGTCCTTGCCGTGGTTGCCGGCAAGAGCCGGTCCGGCGATCATGGTGGCGGCGGTCAGAGCCAGATAGGTTCTGCGAAACATGTGTATCTCCCTTCGGGGTTACGGTTGCGATGCGCTTGCGGCATCGTGTCTCATACGCGGGGTCACAGCCCCCGGATCAGCGGGATTTTCCGCCGTTTGCGTTTGACATGCGCGGCATTTGCGCTAAGCCGCCGCGACGGGTATTTTCCAATAAAATGAATGTGATTGCCGATCGGATTTTCGTGAATGGCAGGCTCATCCGATTGTTCATCCTTGTGCCGTAAAGCGGTGCGATGAATAGTGTCCGCAGATGCGGCCAAGAGGAGCGGGCGGATGGATCTGGCCTTGCGGATCATTGAGATCATGGTGCTGACATTTGCCTTCAGCATCGGACTGATGGTGCTGGCAGTGCTCATCCTGTTCGTTCTGGACAGGATGCAGACAGACGATGCGATCCGCCGAAACTATCCGGTAATCGGACGGTTCCGGCATATCTTCACTTTGCTTGGTGAATTCTTCCGTCAGTATTTCTTTGCCATGGACCGCGAGGAAATGCCGTTCAACCGCGCGCAGCGCGATTGGGTTGGCCATGCAGCCAGCGGGGCGGGCAACACCATCGCCTTCGGCTCGACACGGCAACTGACAGTGCCGGGGACGCCGATCTTCGTGAATGCGGCCTTTCCGCCGCTAGATGATCACCTGGCCCGAACCACGCCAATGCCCATCGGCCCCACGGCGGCAATACCCTATGCGGCCCCGTCCTTCTTCAACATTTCAGGCATGAGTTACGGGGCGATATCCCGCCCTGCCGTCCGCGCGCTCAGCCGGGGGGCCGCCGAGGCCGGTATCTGGCTCAACACCGGGGAAGGGGGCCTCTCGCCTTACCATCTCGAAGGGGGGTGCGACATCGTTTTCCAGATCGGCACGGCAAAATACGGTGTGCGGGATGCACAGGGCAATCTCGATGATGACAAGCTCAGGGAGGTCGCGGCCCACCCTCAGGTGCGCATGTTCGAGGTGAAGCTGGCGCAAGGAGGCAAACCCGGCAAGGGCGGTATTCTACCCGCAAGCAAGGTCACCCCGGAAATCGCGGGGATTCGCGGAATCACGGCCGGGCAGGACAGTGTTTCGCCAAACCGTCATCTGGAGGTGGACAATTACGAGGATCTGCTGGACCTGCTGGATCACATCCGGAGTGTCACGCGCAAACCCGTGGGGATCAAGGCGGTGCTCGGCTCGACCGAAGCGTGGGAGCCGCTTTTCGAGGCGATCAAGGCGCGCGGCGCGGATCATGCGCCTGATTTCATCACCGTGGATGGGGGAGAGGGCGGAACCGGGGCGGCCCCCATGCCGCTCATGGATCTGGTCGGCATGTCCATTCGCGAGGCGCTGCCCCGGATGGTGGATCTGCGTGACAAGCACGGTCTGAAAGAGAGGATCCGGATCATCGCCTCGGCAAAGCTGGTCAACCCGGGCGATGTGGCCTGGGCGCTCTGTGCGGGGGCCGATTTCGTGACTTCGGCGCGGGGGTTCATGTTCAGCCTCGGCTGCATCCAGGCGCTCAAGTGCAACCGCAATACCTGTCCCACCGGCATCACCACCCATGATGCGCGCCTTCAGGCCGGGCTGGTGGTGCAGGACAAGTACAAGAAGGTGGCCAACTATGCGAGAACGATCATCCGTGAGGTCGAGATGATCGCCCATTCCGTGGGCGTGGGCGAGCCGCGCCAGATGCGGCGCAGGCATGTGCGGCTGGTGCAGTCCGATGGCACATCGATTGCCTTCAACACGATCCGGCCCAGCGTCGCGGCTTCGCCTTGAGGCGGTGATCTGATGACTACAATGTGAGCCCTGCAGGTTTTGCCGAGGACGGTTTCAGCCTATCTTTGATAGTCTGTGCACGATGAACGGAGGGCGCGACATGGCGCATCGCTGGACCAACAGGCTCAAGGACCGTGACGTGACCGATGAGACGCTCTGGCTCAACCGGCGCGCGCTTGTCGTCGGAGCCGGGGCGGGCCTCGGGCTGGCTGGGCTCGGGCAGGGGGCGCGGGCGGATGTGCTCGAACCCACGGATTGGGACGATATCACCAGCTACAACAACTATTACGAATTCGGCACCAAAAAGAGCGACCCGGCCCGCCATGCCCACAGGCTGACCACGCGGCCCTGGAGCCTGCGCATCGACGGGCTGGTGGATCGGCCGGGAGAGTATGATTTCGAGGATATCATGGCGCGCATGACCATCGAGGAGCGCATCTACCGCTTCCGCTGCGTCGAGGCGTGGTCCATGGTCGTGCCATGGAACGGTTTCGAACTGGCGGACCTGCTGGACATGGCCGGCGTGCAGCCGGGTGCGAAATACATCGCCTTCGAGACGGTGCTGCGCCCCGACGAGATGCCCGGCACGCGCTTTCCCACACTGGACTGGCCCTATGTCGAAGGGTTGCGCCTCGATGAGGCGATGCATCCGCTGACGATCATGGCTACCGGTATCTATGGCCGCGACATCCCGAACCAGAACGGTGCCCCGTTGCGTCTCGTGGTGCCGTGGAAATACGGCTTCAAATCCATAAAATCCGTCGTGCGCATCACCGCGACCGACAGCGAACCGCCGACAAGCTGGAACAAGTCCAACCCCCGCGAATACGGTTTTTACAGCAATGTGAACCCCGAGGTGGACCATCCGCGCTGGTCACAGGCTACCGAACGGGTGGTTGGTAGCGGGCTTTTTGCGCGGCGTCAGGAGACCTTGATGTTCAACGGTTATGCCGATGAGGTGGCCGGGCTTTATGCCGGCATGGACCTCACCAGACATTACTGAGCGGATGCCTCTGAACATCGCCAGTTGCAACGCCGCCCTTCGCCGGCTGCCCGCATGGCCGGTCTATATGGGCAGTGTCGGCTATGCCGGCTGGATTTTCTGGCTGGGCGTCACCGACCAGCTTGGCGCAGAGCCGGTCAAGGTGGTCGAACATGCGCTGGGCGAGGCTGCGCTCTATACCCTGGTTGCGGGCCTGGCGATCACGCCCCTGCGGCGGTTTCTCGGCATCAATCTGCTGAAGTTCCGGCGCGCCATCGGGCTTGCCTGCTTCTTTTTCGTCACCGCACATCTGCTGACATGGGCCGTGCTCGACGTGCAGCGCCTGAGCGCGGTCTGGGCCGATATTCTCAAGCGCCCCTATATCACGGTGGGTATGGCTGCGTTCCTGCTGCTGATTCCTCTGGCGGTGACGTCGAACAACTGGTCGCTTCGCAGAATGGGGCCGGCATGGCACCGATTGCATGTGCTTGTCTATCCGGCGGCGTTTCTGGGGGCGCTTCATTTCGCCTTGCTGGTGAAGGGGTTTCAACTCAAGCCTCTTGCGTTTCTCGCTTTGGTGCTGGTGCTGCTCTTGCTGCGTCTGCCGGGGTTGAAGTCCGGTGGCGCGGGGTTGAGCCCGGCGAAACGTCGCGCCGCTACGCAGAAATTCCGATGAGCCGAGGCGGCTGGGCGTGGGCGATTCTGTGTGATTCCCCCGATTTTCGAGGCGCTCGAGCGCTGGCGTTGTCTTCTCTTGGGGGCAAGTCTGTGGATAACCCAAGATGTAGTGTGCCGGGCGCTTGCGCCCCCGCAATATTATTGCGGCAAACGGGCTTCTTGTGAAATTCTGTGGGTGTAACCTGCTATTTTTTAGGAAAAATCCCGGCTTGCGAAAAAAAGATGACGTTTCTCGAAAAAAGGGGTTGCGGGGCGGCGAGGCAATACGTAAATACCCCTTCACCGGCGGCGCAGAGATGCACCAGCGGGGCGCCAGACGAGCCTACCGGCAACGAGACGCGATATAACAACAGAGATAAATGAGGCGGGGCGCGCCAATCAAGTTAGGGCGCATCCTGTAGAATTTGTCTCTACGCTCTTTGAAATTGCTAGTATCTGAAGAGATATGTGGGCGGCTTGGTTCAGTTCGATGGATCAACCTGACGCATATCAAACTACCTAGGTGACGGCCTCGTGCCTGATCCGATGATGGATAGTCAGCTTCACTGTTTGGACGGCTTTCGGTTTCTGATGAAACCCGAAGCACAACAAACAGAGACAGTTCCGACCTAGCCGGTCGGAATTGATGTGCAAAGGTTCGAACGTCAAGGATAAGCTGGCAACAGCTTTTCAACTTGAGAGTTTGATCCTGGCTCAGAACGAACGCTGGCGGCAGGCCTAACACATGCAAGTCGAACGAAGCCTTCGGGCTTAGTGGCGGACGGGTTAGTAACGCGTGGGAACGTGCCTTTCACTACGGAATAGTCCCGGGAAACTGGGTTTAATACCGTATACGCCCTTCGGGGGAAAGAATTTCGGTGAAAGATCGGCCCGCGTTAGATTAGATAGTTGGTGGGGTAATGGCCTACCAAGTCTACGATCTATAGCTGGTTTTAGAGGATGATCAGCAACACTGGGACTGAGACACGGCCCAGACTCCTACGGGAGGCAGCAGTGGGGAATCTTGGACAATGGGCGCAAGCCTGATCCAGCCATGCCGCGTGAGT